>CBDVCD010000190.1:0-6725 GCA_965372385.1 uncultured Gammaproteobacteria bacterium
TCGAGGCATCACTATCTCGCGCCGACCCAGCAGAAGATTTTCCCCCGGTGACGATTCATCGGTGCCGACTGAAACATCTCGCAACAGCTGCATGGGTCCGAGATGGCGCAGGGTTTCGAGTCCATGCTCGTCCTTCACGAACAGCGAACCTACATAGCCGAGGGCATTGACCGAGATGCCATGGCTGAATTCCCGGCTACGCGGGACCAGCAACATCCACTCTTGGGTCATCAGCAGATTGTACGGGGCCGCCTGGCGTTCCCCGTCAGTGCCTGCCAGCATCCGTATGCCTGTTTCATTCAGCATCTGCCGGTAGAGCGCCAAGCTGTGCACGGCGGCCTCGGTCGGATCCTGGCCCAGCCCGGCGGGCAGTCGGCTCCAGGCATGCGGAAAGGGGAGTGAAGCCAGTCGCTGAATGCCCTCCCGCGGCGGCGCAGAGGTGTACAGATCCTCCAATGGATAGCTGCCCTGACCTGGGTAGAGCGGCAGCGGTACCAGTTGCAGGTGCTTGTGTTTCTGACTGGCCCCCGCAGTCGAGCCTCCGTTGTAAAAGCCCAGAGCGGGGTATTCCCGCAGACACAGCCATAGGGCCTCGAAATCCGCCTGGGTGAGCAGCTGCTCCTGATGCTCAAAGGCGCGGGTGACGATCAACAGATGGCGTTCCACCACGTTGAACTTGTTGAGCACCGCCAAATGGGTATCGTTGATCTCCGCCACCGTCAGTTCCGCTTCCGGTGGCAGAAAAGGGTTGAATTCCCTACCGCCTGTGTGATCTGTTTGCGCCCGTTCGTGCTGCTCCTCTGCCTTGCGTTTCAGGTTAGTCGCGACGCGTACGACAAAGGGCAGACCGTCCTGCCGCAGCGCTTCATGCTCGGTTTCGATGCGTTGCAGGGCACCGCAGGCAATGGCCGATTCGGTTCGATCGACGAGTTTCCGCCAAAGGGTGCCTGCTTCGAGTTGAATGCTCATGGTAGGAATATGCTCACCAACGGTTAATCCTAGAAACGGCAGTACCGTAGCCCGAGTGCAACCCGGGGAACAGGTGCTCCGAACCCCGGGTTACGCTGCGCTCCACCCAGGCTACTCTTCGTGCCCGACGCTATCTGATAAATCAATGCCAGTACCGTAGCCCGGGTGCAACCCGGGGAACAGGTGCTCCGAACCCCCGGGTTACGCTGCGCTCCACCCAGGCTACGTTTCTAGGTTTATCCCTACAGATGTAACCTGACCAACTCCATGTCGGGTTCACCCCTTTCCCAGGCGTCGGTAAAGATTTCCTCCAGTTGAGACAGCTGGAGCCGGTCATTGAAGCAGGCGATGGCTCGGTAGCGGTCAGCCAGTTTGCGCTTCCAGATAGCTTGGCGCCGACTCATCCATTCCGAGGCTGCCTCGTCATGCGTTGGTGAGGGATGCCTGCCTCATGGAATACCCCACCTTCAGGGTGAAATCCCTGCTGGAGATAGAAGGGCAGTGCGGTCAGCTGGGCATTGAGAAACAGTTCGGGATAGTCGCCTTGCTCCGCCTCCGCGAGAAGCCGTTTCAGCAGGGCTCTACCAACGCCCCGGTTGCGCCACGCTTTGATTACCGCCATGCGACCGATCTGGCCTGAGGGAAGTAAGCGGGCAGTACCGATGGGTCGTTGTTCGGCATCCAGAGCGATGAGATGGAGTGCTTCGGCGTCCTCTCCATCCCATTCCAGTTCCACGGGAACCTGCTGCTCCTCCACAAAGACCTTTTCTCTGACCTGCTTCAACAGTGCCTGATCTTCCGGCCAGCGAGCGAGGCGTATGAAACATGACGGTCTACTCATGCGGGAATTCAAAGTGGCCGTCATTGTAGAGATCGCAGACCAGCCGCAGATAGTCGGGCTGCTGCAACCACTCTTCCAGATAGCCGAAATGGAGTTCACGGTAGTGGGTGATAACCGGCAGAAAACCCCCCTCCTCTGAGGGGATCAGATATTCACTGCCGTTGGCGAACAGGCTATCGCTGCCCTCCAGGCCCCGACTGAAGGCCAGACGGGAGTAGCGGTTGCGCTGAATTAATCTCAGCTGTCGATAGCGGTTGAGAAAATCCAGGGGTTTCAGTGGGTGTTGAATGGCCGCCACCTGGAGGTTTTGCTTGGTATCCGTGATGAACCGGCCGAACCAGCGACGCTGCTGTTCTGGGTTCTGCGCCAGGAGACGGTGCAGGCGATCCTGGATCTCCGCCAGTGCTTCCGGTCTGATCTCCGCGCTTGCGGCCTGGGGTTGCAGGGTCGGATCACGGTAGCGCCCAGCTGTGATCCGGTGCTCGATGAGTTCATCGCACCAGGCGGAGGCCAGTTCCCGATAGCTGGGGGCACGGAAGCCCACCGAGCAGGTCATGCACTCTCCCTCGGCAACGCCCCAATGGGCCAGGTTGGGGGGCAGATAGAGCATGTCACCGGGCTCCAATAGCCACTCCTCTTCCGCCTGAAATTCAGGCAGGATACGCAGTTCCAGATCGGGGATGAAATCCTCCTCCGAAACCGTCTGGTAGTGGATCTTCCAGCGGCGTCTGCCCCGGGCCTGGTAGAGAAAGACATCGTAATCGTCGATATGCGGTCCGACCGAGCCCTGGTCCGCTGCATAGCTCACCATCACGTCGTCGAGTCGCCAGTCGGGCAGAAAGCGGAAGTGATCCAGGAGACGGGCCACTTCTGGGAGATGTTTGTCCACGTCCTGCACCAGCAGGGTCCAGTGGCTCTCAGGCAGTTGGCTGAAGGTCTGCTCATCGAAGGGTCCGTGGCGGGCCTCCCAGGGTGATTGCCCATCCTTCTCCAACACCAGGCGGGATTCGATCTCCTCCTCGCAGGCAAGACCGGCCAGTTCGTCCGCCTGCAACCGGCAGTCGAATCCGGGCAGGGCCTGGCGGAACAGCAGGGGCTTGCGTTGCCAGTATTCCGCGAGGAACCGCTCGGCGTTCAATCCTTCAGGAAATCGGAGTTTTTCTGCCATGTTCGTCTCGCGGTCAAAGCGAATGAAAATTTCCTTGCCTCAGAGGCACAGAGTTTCCCGGGTTAGGCTGCGCTTCACCCGGGCTACCTGTGGTCCGAGTACAAATCAGCAGTTTCTGGCCTGTTCGGCGGCGTTGCCGATATAGCTCATCGGCGTCATCTCCTTCAGCGACTGCTTGGCGCTTTCCGGGATCTCCAGCCGGTCGATGAACTGCCGCAGATCCTCCGGTGTGATGCGTTGACCCCGGGTCAACTCCTTGAGCTTTTCATAGGGATTTTCGATACCGTAACGGCGCATCACGGTCTGAATCGGCTCCGCCAGCACCTCCCAGTTGCGGTCCAGATCGGCCAGCATCGCTTCGGCGCTGGCATCCAGCTTGCTGATGCCCCGCAGCACCGACTGCAGGGCGATGCTGGTGTGAGCGATGCCGACCCCCAGGTTGCGCAGTACGGTGGAATCGGTGAGATCCCGCTGCCAGCGGGAGATAGGCAATTTGGCCGCCAGGTGGTCGAACAGGGCGTTGGCGATGCCCAGATTACCCTCGCCATTCTCGAAGTCGATGGGGTTGACCTTGTGGGGCATGGTGGAGGAGCCCACCTCTCCGGCCACGGTCTTCTGTTTGAAATAGCCCAGGGAGATGTAACTCCAGACATCCCGGCAGAAATCGATCAGGATGGTGTTGAAGCGGGCCACCGCATCGAACAGCTCAGCGATGTAGTCGTGGGGTTCGATCTGGATGGTGTAGGGGTTCCAGGTCAGTCCCAGGGATTCCACGAAGGAGCGGGCGAAGCCGGGCCAGTCCAACTCCGGATAGGCGGAGAGATGGGCATTGTAGTTGCCCACCGCACCGTTGATCTTGCCCAGTATCTGTAGCCCGGCGATCTGTTCCCGCTGACGATGCAGGCGATGGACTACGTTTGCCATCTCCTTGCCCATGGTTGAGGGGGTGGCGGGTTGGCCATGGGTGCGGCAGAGCATGGGCTGATCGGCCAAATCATGGGCCAGTTTGCGAATCGCCTCGATCACCTCATCCAACTGCGGCAACAGTACCTGGCCCCTGCCTTCACGCAACATCAGGGCGTGGGAGAGGTTATTGATGTCCTCTGAGGTACAGGCGAAATGGATGAACTCGCTGATCGCCTCCAGTTCGTCATTTCCAGCGATCTTCTCCTTCAGGTAGTACTCCACCGCCTTGACATCATGATTGGTGGTGCGTTCGATATTCTTGACGCGCTGGGCATCCTCTTCGTTGAAGTTGTTAACTATGCCTTCGAGGATATGCTTGGCGTGTTCGCTCAAAGCGGGGACTTCAGCAATCCCCTTATGGGTTGCCAGGGCCTGCAGCCAGCGCACCTCTACCAGGACCCGATGGCGGATCAGGCCAAATTCACTGAAGATGGGGCGCAGATCTGCGCTTTTACCCCCATAACGGCCGTCGATGGGGGATACTGCGGTAAGGGTAGAGAGTTGCATAATAGCTGCCTGCCTGGTTTAAGCTTAAACATCGGATTATACCCACTTGAGTTCCGGCGAGCTAAACTCGACTGGCTAGATCATTGTCTTCAGGTTTACTGATTCAGGGCGAATTAAAAGTATAATATTGCCGTTTATGCAACAATCCCAGCCCTGCGCTCATAGCTGTCGAGGGTTCCAATGACGCAAATTACCTCCGCCAAACCCAACTGCCGAAGCCTCTGGGTTCTTACCCTGGTGGCAGGTTTGTTCTGGTCAATGCTCTTGAGTGGTCTGTTGTATCGTTCGCTTGAAAAAACGAGCGAAGGGGTGGAGGTCCTGAGTCTCTCCTATGGCGCCATCTGGTTGCTGGGATTGTTCTCAATCGGTATAGGCAGCCGTGTTTCTCACCGCGAAAAAACAAAACAGTGGCAGACTGAAATGGGCTTGATCGAAAAAAGTCTGCTGTTGGATCAGGAGCGGCAGCTGTTTCTCACGGGTCCGACCGTCGTCTTCAAGTGGCGTCCTGAAGAGGGTTGGCCGGTTGAGTATGTTTCACCCAATGTAATCGAATATCTGGGTTACTCCAAGGATGAGTTTGAATCCGGCGCTGTGGTGTTTGCTGATCTGGTGCATCCAGCGGATCTTTCCCGTGTAAGGGAGGAGATGACGAGCCTCTCCAACTCCTCTGCAACCTCCTTCGAACAGGAGTACCGGCTGCGCTATCGGGATGGGGACTACCGGTGGTTCTATGACCTGACCAATATTGTTCGGGATGATGCCGGTCTGATCACCTTTTATCATGGCTATATTCAGGATATTACTGAGCGCAAGCAGGTCCTTGAGAGCCTGGCAAAGAGTGAGGCCAAGTACCGTTCCGTGATCAACAATACCCAGGAGGGATTCTGGTTCATCGATACGGACAATATGACGGTGGAGGCCAATGGTGCACTCTGTTCACTGTTAGGTTACCAGCGGGAGGAGATGCTGGGTAAGACACCCCTTGATTTCGTGGATGATGAAAACCGCAAGATCATGCAGGTTCAACTGACCAAAATACCGACTACCGATCATCGCGTCTATGACATTGTCTTCAGGCACAAGGATGGCTTCCCTGTTCCTGTCCATGTCACCGCCAGTACCCTCTGGAATCAAAGGCATGAGGCGGTTGGCGCCTTTGCGTTCGTGAGTGATTTGCGGGCTCAGAAAGCGGTGGAGAATACGCTGCGGCGAAGTGAGTCCAGCCTGGCGGAGGCGCAACGCATCGCCAAGATCGGCAGCTGGGAGCTCGATCTGAGGAAAAATGAGCTCACCTGGTCGGATGAGATCTACCGCATGTTCGAGATCGATAAGACCCGCTTCGGGGCCACCTACGAGGCATTCTTAGAGGTCATCCATCCGGACGACCGGGAGCGTGTCAGTCGGACCTATGCGAAGTCGCTGGAGACGAGGGCGCCCTACGAAATTACCCACCGATTACGCGTACACGACGGCCGGATCAAATATGTTCATGAGATCTGCGAGACCCAGTATGACGATAGGGGTAAACCGGTCGTCTCATACGGTACGGTACAGGATGTCACGCAGCGGCATCGGGCCGAACTTGAGCTGATCCAGGCCAAGGAGCAGGCCGAGGCGGCGACCCGGGCAAAGAGCGATTTCCTGGCTACCATGAGTCATGAGATTCGCACCCCGATGAGCGGTGTTATCGGTATGGCGGAATTGCTCTCCGAGACCGATCTGGATGGTGAACAGCGCGATAGGGTGGAGGTGATCCTTAACTCGGGTCAGCTGTTGCTTTCGATCATCAATGATATCCTGGATTTCTCCAAATTGGATGCGGGCCTGGTGGAGCTGGAGTCGGTCCCTCTCGACCTTGAGGATACCTGCTATCAGGCGATGCAGCTGGTGGCGCCTCAGGCGAATGACAAGGGACTGGATCTGATTCTCGACTATTCCCCCGACTGCCCAAGGAGATTCGAAGGCGATCCCACCCGGTTACGCCAGATCATGCTGAACCTGTTGGGCAATGCGGTGAAATTTACCGAGACGGGATTTGTGCATCTTTCGGTGCAGTATGCCCAGGCAGAAAGTGGCAGGGTGAAACTTGTCCTGCTGGTGGAGGATACGGGGATCGGCATCGAGCCGGAACAGCAGCTTAAACTGTTCGATGCCTTCACTCAGGGGGATCAGGCAACCACCCGGAAATATGGTGGGACCGGCCTGGGACTTTCCATCAGCCACAAACTGACCAGCCTGATGCAGGGTCAGATCAGTGTCGAATCCGAGCCTGGG
>CBDVCD010000191.1:0-6717 GCA_965372385.1 uncultured Gammaproteobacteria bacterium
CTGCGTAGATTTCCTGTGTCAACTGACATGCAGCTGAACGATGGGGCTAATCACCATGAATTTTGATATAAATCCCAGCACTCTTCTTACGAGCGCTGGGATTGTCCTGGTGTCCAGAGGTTAGAACTCGCCGGTGGCGCCGGCTACCATCACATCGAGCATGGCCTGGTTGACGCGGATGGCGATCTCGGTCAGCTCAGGTGGCAGCAGTTCGCTGTTGATCAGCATGTCCAGGTTGAGCATCATCAGCCAGATCTGTCCTTCCATGTCCTCCACCATGGCGATGCGGCAGGGCATGTAGGCGGCATAGATTGGATCATACATGATCATTTCGCGGGCATCTTCCGGGTTACAGAACTGGAAGATGTCCAGGTATGGGGTCTTCAGGCCGCGTGCCTCAAGCTCCTTGGAGACCTGCTGGCGGGCGACGAATTTCAGGTTGATCTCTGCTGCGCGTGACATCAGCGCCTGTACCACGTCCTCCCGGGAGAGATCCTTAAGCACACTCATCTGCACGACAGTCTGTTTGATGTCAGTGATATTGATCTTCGGTTGGTCATGTTTGCCGGCAGCCCAGGTTGCAGCGGGGACAGTGAGCGCCAGAGCCAAGGTTAACCAGAGGGCTTTGATTGATTTCATGGGTTTCTCCGATATCTTCGGGTGGTTATATTTTGCGGACTCTCGCGTCTATTCCTTGTTATTGGGGGCGAGTGAGGAGACATAGGCCAGGATGGCCTCGATCTGTTTTTCGCTGAATTCATCGAATGTCTCGTCTTCAGGGTCGTCGTCATGCACGCGCTTGTCCCACTGAAACATCTTGATCTGGCGATAGAGATAGCGGGGGTACTGCAACGCCAGCGCGGGAATACCCTTGCGCGACTTGCCCATGCCGGTTTTCCGGTGGCAGCTTTTGCACTCCTCGTTATAGATCTCATAACCGAGAGTGGCGTCTCCCGGCCACTTGGGGATGTCCCCCAGACCGGGGCGGATCTTCTCCAGATTGATGCTTTCGTAATAGGTGGCAATGTCATAAATGTCCTCATCAATGAGGGAGTGCAGGGATGCGGTGATCACCATGCGCGGATTGATCCTCTCCTCATTGATATAGGCCACTAACTCCTTGATCATATATCCGGCAGGGGTGCCAGCCAGGCGCGGCGAGGCGGGTCCCGGTGTACCCTGGCCATAGATACCGTGACAAAGGGCGCAACTGCGAGCCCGCTTCTGACCATTCTCCAGGTCGATTGCCTGTGATGTCAGGGGTAAAAGAAAAAGAAATAGATATAACAGCCTTTTCATTCGAGTTGGCTCCTGCTCGATTTTTGTCGTTGAGTGCAATAAGGTATTGACGATACTGCCAAGCTGCTCTGTTTCCTTGTGTGTTATGAGTTCCTGTTTGTTATTGGCTTGGGACTCTCAGGTTACTTATTCCTTGGTTGTGGCGGATATCCTCCGCTAGGATATGCTTGGATTTTAATACCTTCCATGTATTTTTGAAGAAAGATCAGACACTTCTCCTGAATCGCCTGGGGATTCTTGCAAATATGTGTGCTTGATTCAATTTTTCTTAGCATTTCAATTATTAAGATAATTCTAACTTACTGAATATAGCGCTAATTCGGATGCGGGCAATTCCTGGTCGTTATATAATTTGAGGCCAACAAAATCTATCAATAGTTGCAAAAGTAATTGCATGCTGAGCTTGGTGACTTATCATTATTTGAAAAATGTAATTATTGGCTCCGGGAGAATCGAGAATGACACATATGTGGAAGGTAGCTTTGGTAAGTACCCTGTTGTTTGCTGGTGGTGTGGTTGCCGGCACTGCGGATAGGGCGATGCAGGAGTATGAAGAGGCACTGAAACTGGTACCGGATGTGGAGAACGGCAAAAAGGTCTATAGGGTTTGCGCTGTCTGTCATACACCCGAAGGCTGGGGGCTCGAGAGTGGTTACTATCCTCAGGTGGCCGGCCAGCTCAACACCGTCATCATCAAGCAGTTGGCGGATATTCGCGCAAGAAATCGCGACAATCCGACGATGCGGCCCTTTACCTCAGTCTCGCTGCTGGGTGGCGTCCAGGAGCTGGCGGATGTGGCGGCCTATATATCGCAGCTACCCATGAATTCAGCGAATGGCAAGGGACATGGCAGGGATCTCGAACTGGGCAGGCAATTGTATGAGGACAATTGCACGGATTGCCATGGCAAGAACGGTGAAGGCGACATGGAAGAGCATATTCCGGCAATCCATGGCCAGCACTATCGCTATCTGGTGCGACAGTTCGAGTGGATCAAGAACGGTCGGCGCAGGAATGCCGACTCCAAGATGGTGAAGCAGATTCGTCGTTTCCACCATCGGGATGTGATGGCGGTTATGGATTACGTCTCACGGCTCCGACCGCCTGCGGAGAAGATGGCTGAGCCAGGCTGGATGAATCCGGATTTTCCGAACTATGCCCGCAGACCAGCAACGGGTGCAGGCTATATGATCGACCAGCGGGCCAGTCGTCCTCCACGTCCTGCTCCACATTAGGCTCGCGGAAAAAATATCGGCAATAAAAAAGGCGGAGTTTGAAAACCCCGCCTTTTTTATTGCTGCTGTAAGGGCTGAGTGGACAGCCCTTACAACAATGGCTTACATGAAAATATCGTTGGTGATATTGGTAAACCAGCTATACGCATACTGAACCTCGCGGGCACGCATCTCCGCACTGGCATCTGTAGGCGTCAGGCCACCGGAAACCTTGGTGATCTTGGAACCGTCTTCAGCCAGACGATAGACCGCCGCGACGGAGATGCCGTAGTCCTTACCCACGATGGAGTAGCAGGTGTTGACATAGGCCGGTGTGCCGGGCTCCTGACCATTCAGCAGGGCTGCCACACTGGCGGCACAGACCTTGGCTTCGGAGTTGGCGGCATAACCGGACTTAGGCATGCCTTTGGCAATGGAGGCGTCACCAATCACATGTATGTCCTTGTGGATGGTGGATTCGAAGGTATGCAGGTTGATCGGGCACCAGCCACTGTCATTGGTCAGTCCGGCGGCAAAGGCGATGGCGCCAGCCTTCTGGGCCGGGATCACATTCAACACATCGGCCTTGACCTCGTTGAAGCCGGTGGTGGCAGTTCGGGTCTTGGCGTCGATGCCGGTCAGCACGTTATCATCGGAACCCTTGGGGGTACCGTGCCAATCGATCATGCTGTTCTCGGTGCCATAGCCGTAGAGATCCTTCCAGCCCTGGGTAAAGAGACCCATCTTGGAGAACTTCGGTTTGGGATCGAGGATGACGACCTTCGACTTGGGCTTGTGTTGCTTCAGATAGTGGGCAATCTGCGAAGCGCGCTCGTAGGGTCCGGGGGGACAACGGAATGGGTTCGTCGGTGGACAGATACAGACAGTGCCGCCATCCTTCATGGCTTCCAGCTGCTTGCGCAGGGTGACGGTCTGAGAGCCGGCCTTCCAGGCGTGTGGAATGGTCTCGGCGACCTTGGCGTCATAGCCTTCAATGGTATCCCACTTGAAATCGATGCCAGGGGCTACGATACAGCGGTCATAGTTGAAGCTCTTGCCGCCTTTGGTCTTTACCACCTTTGCCTTGGCATCGATGCTAGTCACTATATCATTTACGACCTTCACCCCATGCTTGCCCAGGCCGGTGTAGCCGAACTTGATGGAGTCGATGGTTCGGTCACCGCCCAGTACCTCGTTGGACATGTAGCAGGTGTAGTAGTGCTTGTTGGCCTCGATCAGGGTGACCTCGATGGTCGGATCGGCCATACGCAGATACTTGGCGGCGGTGGCGCCACCGGTACCACCACCAACGACGACAACCTTCTTCGATGCGCCCAGGGCGATGAAAGGTGTGCCCACCATGCCGATCGCGGTAGCGACACCAGCGCCTTTAACAAAACCTCTTCGGGTAATCTTCATGTTTTCTGCTCCCTCTTACTGTTGGCTGGCGTAGTAGTTCATCAATGCATCGACGCCTGCATCACCTTCTTTCTTCAACAACTTGTTGACCTTCTTCTTCATCTTCTTGGACATTTCACGATCGCCCGCCTTGTAGTCAGCCAAGGTGTATTGCAGATAAGGGACAAGCTGGCCAGCCAGTATGCCGGAGTCATCTTCAGCGGAGGTACCACCTTCCGCATGGCACTTTTCACAGTATTTGTCGTGCAGTTTTGCACCCTTTTTAGCCTTGGCGGCATCAAAAGACTGTTTGGCGGAGACGAATTTCTGTTTGCCGAAATAATCCCCCATCAATGCAATCTCTTCTTCAGAATATCCCTTGGCGATGCGGCCCATGATGGTGGATTTGATATCACCATTTGCAAAGCCTTGCATGGTTTCCTTGAAATACTCAGAGGATATGCCGCCCAGGCTCGGAGTGGCGGGACCGACGCTCGCGCCATAGGTGCCATGACAGCCAGCACAGGTGTTCGCCAGCATGGTGGCGCTGGCGCCAGTCATGAGAGGCTTCTTTTCATCAGCTGCGAAGGCGGCAGAGGATGCGCTGATTACCAGCGCGCCGATCAAGGCCTTCGTGAGAGTAGCGTATGCCATGTAACCTCCTTTGGTTTTTGAACAGGCTTACATTGGAAAAAGGGAATCAATGATTCCCCAGTAAAATACAGAACACAGTTGACACTGATCCCAATGCCATGTTGCCGGTGAAGGCTCCCTGGTTGATCTGTTTAACGATCCAACAAATGGTCTCCACCCGCGGGTCACTTCAGCAGTTTGAGAATGTTTTCCAGGTTCTTCTTATTAGCATGATCGCTTGCTATGTGACCATCGATATCTTTCAGGTTTTTATCCGCACCCTGCTTGAGCAGGAGTGCGACCATCTCTTCCGAACCGCTGCTGACGGCCTCCATCAATGGAGAGATGCCATCGTTGTCCCGCTGGTTTATATCGGCGCCGCCAATCAGCAGCAGTTCCGTGGTTGTGTCATGGCCCTGGCCTACGGCCCAAATCAACGCTGAGGCCCCATCGTTGTCGGTTGAATTTGGATTTGCGCCCATTTTCAGCAGGGTGGCGACAACCTGGTTGTGCCCCTTGTCAGCAGCCAGGATCAGTGCGGTTGAGCCGTTTTTGTCTCTGGAGTTGATTTCAGCGCCGTGCATGACCAGCAATCTGCTGGTTTCGGCATGACCCTTTTCGGCGGTCATCATCAGGGCATTCTTGCCATATTTGTCCGCTGCCTTAGGATCGGCGCCCTTGTAAAGCAGTTGTTCCACCATGTCGTTGACGCCATAGCGGGAGGCAATCATCAGGGAGTCCCAGCCTGCCCTGGTGCGGTCATGCAGATTGGCGCCGCGTTCGAGCAGGAAGGCGGAGATGGCTGGATGACCGTTTTCAGCGGCGAAGGTCAGGGCGGTGCAGCCAGCAACGGTGCGGGCATTGACATCGGCACCCCGCAGCAGAAGCAGCACGACGGCCTCGAAGTTATCGTTTTCCACCGCCATCATCAATGCGGTTTTGCCAAATTCGTTGGCTGCATCGACGCTGCCCCCTGCGTCCAGCAGTTGGATGATTGCCTCCACATCCCCCACGCTGGCCACCATTCTCAGCTCTTTCCCTATTTGGTTGTCTCCCGCAAATACCGATGTGCTCAACAGCAGTGAAAGCGCGAGTGCAATGATTGTAATTTTTTTCATCGATCGTCTGTGGTTTTGGCTTGGTCGGGATCAGGACTCGTCGTCGGTCACTTCCTCTTCCGGCTCGTCAGGCTCTTCATGAGCGATACCGGCGTGACAATCAATGCAGGCCTTGCCTTGATCCAGGGCCTTGGGGTGCCGCTTACGGGCGCTACGATCCTGTTCACTGAGATCCATCTGATCATACTCATGACATGAACGGCACTCACGGGAGTTGCTGGCGCGCATCTTTTCCCAGACCCGGCTGGCCATATCCCAGCGAAGCGCCTCGTACTTTTCCTTGGTATCGATGGTGCCCATGATCTCGTGATAGACATCCTTGGCCGCCATCACCTTGGCAATCATCTTGGGGATGAAGGGTTTGGGTACGTGACAGTCGGAGCAGGTGGCGCGAACCCCGGATGCATTTTTGTAATGGACCGTCTCTTTATACTCTTCGAGGTTGATCTTCATGGAGTGGCAGGAGGTGCAGAATTCCATCTCATTGGTGAAAGCCAGCCCCATATTGAAGAGTCCGGTAAAGATGACCCCCGCGAAAAAGATGATAGCGATGAGAACGACGGAAATCTTACCCGTGTTGGATTGGAACATACTCCACCCTAAATGAATTTATTGTACGAATGGTGCCCTGTTGAAGTAGCGGCCAATAAGAATGCAAAGCTATCCCTAATAACATTCAATAGCGGTTTTTTCTCAGTCTGGCGGATGTTACGTCAACTTAATTTTTTATGCAAAAATTCCAGGGAAACAATGGTATATGAAATTATTAGCAAAAACTAAAGTGGAGGGACTTTGTTTCTTCTGACCTCCCTCTTGACTACTGATGCGGATTTTCCTGAGGTAAATCCGGATCAAGGCAATGCTCGAGTATGCAGTCTTGTAGACGGTGCCGATCTGTACCCAGTTGGCGCAGTCGATCCGTGATCGCCTGCTGTTCGGTGCTGGAGGTGAGTACTGGATGTACTGTGGTACGGATCTCATGGGCAACGCCGCTTTCGATCAGGATCTTGGCACTCTCCCAGGCCTTTTTCCCGGAGTCTTTGACCCCTGTCACC
>CBDVCD010000192.1:0-6699 GCA_965372385.1 uncultured Gammaproteobacteria bacterium
ATCGTCCAAAGATTGCCCGAAGAGGGGCGTGAGATAGGACAAATCTTTTTTTCCGCGGCCCTAAATTGCAGGGCCTGGCCCCATGCCTTGTATTGATCTTCATTCTTTCTCTCAGGCGATCTTGATTCTTACGACATTCATAACCTCAAACTCGATCACGGCAACCACCTTGATTGTCGGATAGTAGGTCAGGTTGACCCGCTGACCGGTGAGATTCTTATATCGTCGTTTGCGTTTGTAGTTGAAGGGAACGTCATACCCCTCCGTTAGCAGGGTGTTAATTATCCAATCCCCCTCATCCCGCTGTACATGGGAGGTCACCTTCAGCATATCGGAGTGAACAAGCTTTGTGTGCTGCTTGAGTAGTTTTTCTTGATCGGTTTGCATGATGTTACCGTGCCGCTCACTGAAGGAACAATGTGGTCGTGCTCGATTGATAAATAACTATGGCTTGGCACGTTCATTCAACACATGCTGTTGAATACAGTCAGGATGTCAGATTAACCTCAGATGCTCCTGAACCCAGCCAGAACGTCAAGTTTTTTTCCAGTAACTGCTTCCAGGGCATGTAATGAGAGCCATCACATGAAAAATTGAGGCCGACCATTCCATTGTAGATGTTCAACGAACCTGCCCTCAGATAGATGGTTTCATCCATAAACCGTAAGGCTCTAAAAATTTGGAATACTTCCTTGATACCCTCCAGAGGGATAACGGCATCCTCAGGATATGGTCGATTTGGATACGTCAGAACGATGCCGGGATCCGTCAGATCCTCAAAATCAAGAATCCGGTAACGCAATGGATCGTCAATAAACCAGAGGGTAGCTCGTGAGCTTGAAAAATGCAGCTTGCCGTGAAAAACCCCGTGCGAGGCGATCATATCAATCAGCAGGTCCAGCACCTCGTCAATATGCTTATCCATCGGGCTCTCGATACGCTGTTGATTGAACACCCCTCCACGAATTGCAGGATCGCCCTTCATCTGAACCCACTGCTCCGGTTGCTTATAAAGTTCCCGGGTCAGGGGTAATTTACGAAGGTCAAAGTCAGCTCCGAGATAACCGAGCAATTTACCATCCTGATGGACAACATGCTGTACAGCGGTCAGAGAGGGTCGACGTGCATTTCGGCTGAGATAGGCATCCGAAAGAGAGAAGACCTCACCGGCCAGCGCCTCTTGAAGATAGGAGCGCTGGCTTCGGTCTCTGCCTAGATGCCCGGGTAACAACCCACTCGCAGATACATTCTCGGTGATCTGCTTGGCCTGCTCATCGAGCAGATAGAGGTATTTACAGGAGGGTAGTGCTGTACGTCCATTAATCAGGTGTTGCTGCAGTTTTGCCTGATCGGGCCAGATTTCGCTACATTTTTTTGCAAGACGCTGCATGGAGCCGGATAAGAGGCCGCGCAACAAAATTCTCTGGCGGGCCACGGCCGACTGTAACGCTTCTCCCATGATCTTTCCTACCTGGTATTGAGTGAATTGGTAATAGAACAAACGACTTAATCCGCATCAATCCAGGGGTTGGGCGGCAGATGTAAAAAATTGACCTGAACAGTAATGGATTCAGACTAACTTGTCTCTCCCCAACTGAATCGACTGCTCTGTTTCGCCACGCTCAAACAGATAGTTCAGGCACGTCCATGGTTCCATGTCATTTTCTTTGGCTGTCTCCACCAGTGTATACATCGTCACCCTCCAATGCCTGATAATCGATACTGATCCGTTCCCCCGCGACTGGCCGAAACCGCTTGTCTGCAAAGGCAACGTGGGCGGGGTGGACCCGATAGCTGTCGATCACCGCCGGATGACAGAAGCGCACCAGCCAAGTGTAGCGATACTTGGCGTCATCCTTTACGGCTTCACCCGTGAACACCTCGCGTACCCCCGGAATAGCGGCGAGCACCCGGCGGCCCTCGGCGATCATCGTCTCTGCGCTGGCCTTGTCCAGCCCCTCGACGTTGTAGATGATCAGGTGCTCCACCGGAGTCCATGGCCGGCATTGGGCCAACACCTCAGTGCTACGGCCTGCCGATCCCCACAGGTGCATGCAGCGCTCGGCTTCGGCGGCAATAGCAGCGCTGATATTTTTCACCAATCCGGTATAATTACTGGAAGTATCCGCCCTGGTATTTTCCTTGATCTGTTTTGCCGCCGTATCCGACAGGGCCGTGTAGTAGTTAATCTTGGTGACGCCATGGGCGATCAGCCGCCGGAACTGATCGTCGGAAAGCCCCGTGCCACCGTGGATCACCAGCGGGATACCCAACGCTTCATTGATCTGTTTCAGACGCTGATAATCCAGCTTTGGCCTGCCCTGCATACGTCCATGTACGGTGCCGATGGAAACGGCGAGAAAATCCACACCGGTTTTTTTCACGTAGGTCTTGGCCTCTGCCGGCGTGGTATAGGCAACTTCCCCCGGGTGGCGTTCGGCATCCTCGCCCTCGACTCCGGGGACATAACCCAGCTCCCCCTCCACCGACACACCGCAGCCGAGGGCCATCTTCACGACTTCACGGGAGACGGTGAAATTTTCCTGCAGGGGCTTGTGAGAGGCATCCACCATCACTCCATTGCAGCCGAGATTGATGGCGCGCGCCGCCGAATCCAGACTGGCGCCGTGATCAAGATGAATAGCCACCGGTACCGAAGCCCTTCTTGCAGCAGTCTCCACCGCGGGCATTATCAGCTCCATATCGAAGTATTCGAAGTGGGACTCGGCCAGGCTCAGGATTACCGGCGCACGGGCCCGTTCCGCTGCCGCCATGATCCCTTCCAGAAAATCCAGACTGACCAGATCAAATGCTCCCACCGCATAGCCGTTGTCATAGGCGTGCTGGAGCATATCTTTCATATCAACGATTGACATCGTGCGTTACCTCATGATTGCGCCGGTTGGTTTTGCCCGGCACGCAGGGCCGCGATACGTTCCTCCAGCGGCGGGTGAGAGAGAAATAGCCGTTTCCACCCTTCGGCACCGCCACCGGCGATGCCGAATGCGGACAGCTGATCCGGTAGCTGCGCCGACTCATGAGCTGCCTGCAAGCATTGCAGGGCGGCGATCATCTTGTCACGCCCCGCCAAGGCCGCCGCGCCCGCATCGGCCCGGTATTCACGCTTGCGGCTGAACCACATCACCACCGCACTGGCCAGGAACGCCAGCACCAGTTCGGCCACGATGGTGGCGATCCAGTAGCCGATGCCGGGGCCGTGCTCGTTCTTGAATATCACCCGGTCCACCACCCAGCCGATGACCCGCGCCAGGAACACCACAAAGGTATTCACCACCCCCTGGATCAGGGCCATGGTGACCATGTCGCCGTTGGCCACGTGGCTCACCTCGTGGGCCAGTACCGCTTCGGCCTCATCCCGACTCATGCGGGCTAGTAGGCCGCTGCTCACCGCTACCAGTGCGTTGTTGCGTGACATGCCGGTGGCAAAGGCATTGATGTCCGGGGCAGCGTAAATGGCGACCTCGGGCTTGCCGATATCGGCAAGCTGCGCCTGCCGCCGCACCGTCTCCAGCAGCCAGGACTCGGTGGCATCAGCAGGCTGTTCGATGACCCTCGCTCCAGTCATGAACTTGGCGCTCCACTTAGAGATGGCCAGGGAGATGAAAGAACCGGCAAAACCGATAATGGCGGCGAATACCAGCAGGTTACCCAGATCCAGGCCGTAGTTGGCGGTAAAGAAGCTCTCGAGACCCAGCAGACGCATAGAGAAGCTCAGTACGATCAATACACCGATATTGGTGAGCAGAAAGAGTGCAATACGTTTCATCTTAAACCTCAATAAATGTTAAATATCATCAACCCTGTAGCCTCGATGACTCATTAGCGGTCTCCGCCAGCAGGGTTTTCATGCCACGCATGCTGGTGCGGCACCAAGAAAAATCCATACCTGATAGGCGGCGAACACCACCACCAGCACCCCGCCTGCCCAACGCCGGATACCACCATGCCCCGATGTGTGCCCCCTCTGGCCATGAGGTAGAGGGCAATGGCCAGGCCGATCATCAGCGGAAAGTCACGTGTCAATACGGCCTCGTCGAATCCACCGGGACCGATAACACCAGCGATACCGAGCACGGCCAATATATTGAACAGGCTGGAGCCGACCGCGTTGTCGATGGCGATGCCGCTGTTACCCTGCCAGGCCGCCATCGCCGAGACCAGCATCTCGGGGGCCGAGGTGCCGAAGGCGACGATGGTGAGGCCGATAATCATCGGCGATACGCCGAAATTGCGCGCCAGCCCCGAGGCCCCTGACACAAAACGGTTCGCGCTCCAGGTCAGCAACCCCAAGCCAGCGACAACCGCGAAGCCGAATAATGGTTCAGCCGGATTCATTCCGTACGCTCCATGCGTTCACGCAGCCTGACCAGGGCCGATTGGGTTGCGGCAAGCTCTTTAAGCAGATCACTCCGGCTGACCGGCTGTCTGAGTTCCGCCAGCTGCTCCGCCTTGGTCTTCTCCAGATTATTGAGCACCACGGCGCTGAGCTGGATAAATGCGATGATGGTGTATTCGACCAGGGATTGCCGGTGATGCGTCTCACCAATGCGGGTATGGACTCGGGGTGCATCATCAAGCTAAGAGATTCATTCATTCTAACAAAATCATTCGGTATCGTAGATGGTGAATATGGGGTGTCTCCTGGTTCGCGTGATCTAAACCTGTGCAAGGCTACCGGGTTCCTCGTTCCGCAAATCGGGTCGATAGCGCAGCAGACAGCCGACGCCGCCCAGCGACATCAGCGCGTCGGACTGCTCCACCACTTCCACAGGGCACTCCGATTGCCCGGCCAGGCGCAGTAATGCTTCCCTGACATCCAGCGAGCGCACGGCGGGTTCTCCACACTGCGGACATTCGGAAGCTTCCGGCGCCTCGGTGCCGATGGCTCGACAGGCCGTGCAGGTCCAGCCGGGATCGGGTTGATAACCACGGGCCATGACCAGTGTGTCCACTTCCCCCCAACGCAGCGCATCCAGGGTGGCTGCCGATCCCACGACCGCCAGGTTCTGACTGCGTAGTCCTTCGATGAGACACTCGGCAACTGACAGGGATTCCTGCTCTTCATGGTCGATAAAGCTGGACAGGGTCGCCATCACCACATCGGTCTGCTGATCACGCTCGCTGGCCGGGACCACATCCACCAGCTTTTCCGCCAGATCGTTGGGCAGGGCGTGGCGGATACGCCCGGTGATTTCGGGATCGCCGGCCAGGATCAGGTGGGTTTGGCCTCCGGCGTGCATCAGGTGTTCCAGAAGTGCAATCTTTTCATGTATAAACCGGTCCCCGCGGTGCGCCTGGTGAATCTGGTAGTGGGAGCGGGTCCACTCCGAACCCACACGCATGCGCAGCTCCGATCGGTTGATCCAGGCCTGCGTCGTCGCCGCACCCAGGTTCACCTCCAGAATGCTGGCCCGATCCGGCATGGCAAGCAAGATGACATAGCGGTGGTAGTTGTCCTTGAGTTCCACCAGATGGTAGATGTTGGGCGTGGGATAGAGCGCAATCCAGTTGGGCAGCGGGGTTGCAAACTGCATCGGCAGCATGAAGGCGCCGCCGAAGGTGCCACGCACAAAGATGGCTGCCCCCTTTGCCTCTGGCAGCAAGTCGTTGGCCAGCCAGGCCTCGATCTTGCCCAAGGCCTCCTCGAAGTCAGCGAGGTCGTCGCCCTTGAGAACGCGCCGCAGAATGCGTGCGCGGTCGTCGAGTGCTTCACGCCAGCCGATCTGCCTGTTTTCCAGGTTGAGATAGGCGCTGATAAAAGGTGCGTCCGACTCTTCCACGCTGCTTAGCAGGGTGATGTGCTGGTTGAGTTCATCGAGTGTGGTCAGATGTGCCATATTCATTGCTCCTGAGTTGAAAGCCGTCTGATTTGTTAGCTGGGTAGACTGATTACTGCACATCCGATACGAGCGGGCGGCTCTGCTTGAGCAGGGTTTGTTGACGGTCGATCTTGCGCAGCAGGGTACGCTCTGCACGATCGGTTGCCCGGTCGATGGCGATGTACAGGTCGGCTTCGATATCTTCGACCACCACATCGGGCAGACCGTCCAGCACTACCTGCAGGTGGCAGCGCTTATCCGCACCGCCACGTGGGCCGTTGATATCGGATAGTCGCATAACAACCCGCTGAATGTGGTCGTCACAGCAGGTCAGAGCGAAACGCAGCCGCCGTTCGGCATGGCTGCGCAGGGCGTCGGTCAGAGAAAAATTGCGTGTCTGAATGTCAATCTGCATAGGCTCCTCCATTGCAATGCTGTTGCTGTTTCATGGGTAGGCATCCTAGGCAGGTCCGATAGACAAAATAAGTCGATTATATTTGCTATACTGTTCGTAATTTACGAAGCAATGGGGAACCGATGGTTAACTACAAGCATCTGCACTACTTCTGGACGGTGGCCAGGGAGGGTGGTGTCGCCCGGGCCAGTGAACGGCTGAATCTGACGCCACAGACCATCAGCGGGCAATTGAGTTTGCTGGAGGAGTATCTTGGGGTGGACCTGTTCACCCGGGTCGGACGCAATCTGGAACTCACCGAGACCGGACGGCTGGTGTTGAGCTATGCCGATGAGATCTTCTCGCTGGGCGGCGAGCTTGAGGAGATGATCCATCAGCTGCCGGAAGGTCGTCCCCAGCTGTTCCGGGTGGGCGTGGTCGATGTGGTGCCCAAGTCCATCGCCC
>CBDVCD010000193.1:0-6669 GCA_965372385.1 uncultured Gammaproteobacteria bacterium
TCAAGCTTCCAACAAGCGCCGAATCCTCTCCTCTTGCGCCTGCAGCTGCCGATGCATGCACAGGCGGTGACTCTGAACGATATAATCCAGCTCAACCAGGGCCGCATCGAAGATGTCATTGATCACCAGATAGTCGAACTCGGCGTAGTGGGACATCTCGCTCACCGCTGCCTGCATGCGCCTCTGGACGATCTCATCACTGTCCTGTCTACGGCTGTCCAACCGCTCCCGCAAGGCTTCAGGGCTGGGAGGCAACACAAAGATGGAAACCGCCTCGGGAAAGCGTTTTCTCACCTGTTGCGCACCTTGCCAATCGATCTCCAGCACCAGATCCCCCGCTTCCAGTTGTGCACGGACGGCTGACTCGGAGGTTCCATAGAAGTTACCGAAGACCTCGGCATGTTCGAGAAATTCACCGGACTCCAACCTGTGCAGGAAGCTTGCGTGGTCGACAAAGTGATAGTGCACCCCATCCGCCTCCCCGGGCCGCATGGGACGGGTGGTATGAGAGATGGAGACCTGCAGTTCATCATCCTGTTCCCGCAACGCCTTCAACAGGCTGGTCTTGCCCGCACCGGAGGGGGCGGAGAGAATATAGAGGGTGCCGTTTGCCATGTTGGATTCTGATACCGTGGTTGCTGTATCTCTGTAGGAGGTAGGGTGGGCACCGCCCACCAAATATACCCATCACGGATAGGTATACCACTCGATCTATCCTCTGATGGTGGGCGGTGCCCACCCTACATTGCCTAAGCCATTTGAGGGCTATTAATCAATAGTTAAAGATCGGCCGCTCACCCTTCGCTGTATAGAAAGGCATCATCTCTTGGGCGAGTTTGCCAAGGGTCTGCTGGCGATTTGTCGGACTGGGATGGGTACTGAGAAACTGTGGCATACCGTTCTGCGAAAGCGCCCCCATCTTCTGCCAAAGCGTTGCCGCCGCACGGGGATCGTAACCCGCCTTGGCCGCCAGCTCGATGCCAATGCGGTCTGCTTCAGATTCGGCAGTGCGGCTGTTGGGCAGCTCAATCGCCAGTTTTGCCGCCAGTGCAGCCCCAACCAGCGCCAGCTGGCTGTTGTCTGACGCGACACCCACCGCGACCATACCCATCTGACTGGCCATGGCCACCGACATCTTCTCGGCGGTATGTTTCGCCAGGGCATGGCTGATCTCATGGGCCAGCACTTGGGCCAATTCATCATCGGTGGGCTTGATCTGCTCCACCAGACCGGTATAGAGCGCCATCTTGCCACCCGCCATGGCCCAGGCATTGACGGTCTTTGGGTCATCGATGATCTTCATGCTCCAAGCCCACTCCTTTGTCTCAGGACGCATCTTGATGGCCTGGGCGATGATCCGTCCGGTGATGCGTTTCACCCGGGCATTCAACTGGGGATTGCTGTCCAGTTTACCTTCGGCCTCATAAGGCTTGAGCATCTCCACATAAGCCGTTTTCGAGGAGTTGATTGCCTGCTCTTCGGAGACGATCATGAACTGGGAACGCCCAGTGGGGCTGGTGGCGCAGGCACTCAGTAGCGCCAGCAGGGTTACAGGCAAAATACTTTTCACTTTCATTTTATCCGGGTCCGTCAATACAAAATTAGATGTGGTTATTCGATATTCTGAATCTGCTCACGCATCTGCTCAATGAGCACCTTCATTTCCACTGCGATACGCGTCACCTCCACGCTGTTGGATTTGGATGAGAGGGTATTGGATTCACGGTTCAGCTCCTGCATGAGGAAATCGAGGCGGCGACCCACGGGCTCATCGGACCCCAGAACTCGCTCCACCTCTTGCAGATGCGCCTCCAGCCGATCCATCTCTTCATCCACATCGAGGCGTTGGGCGAGCAGGGCCATCTCCTGTTCGAGCCGGGTCTCGTCCAACTCCTGCATCACTTCCTGCAGGCGCTCCTGGATCCTTGTCCTGACCCCTTGTAACACCTCGGGCATCAGGACGCGCACCCGGCTAACCTGCTCCTGCATGCCGCGACAGCGTTGCAGCACGATCTCCGCCAAGCGTCCTCCCTCCCGCTCCCGGTTCAGCACTAGGTTCTTCAGCGCTGTCTCCAGCAACGCCAGGGCCTGCTGCTTAACCGGGGTAAAATCCTGCTCCTCTTCCTGCAGCACCCCCGGCCAACGCAGCAGATCCATCGGTTTGATATATGAATCCATTTGGAGTATTCCCGCCACCTCCAGATCCGCGGACATCAACTGCTCCACCATACGTCGGTTGACCCGGATCCCCGCCTCCGCATCCGTCCCCGGTTTGTATTTCAACGTGACATCCAGCTTGCCACGCCCAAGGCGCGTCGTGAGACGTTCACGGACCGCCGTCTCCAGCACGCGCAACTCATCGGGCAAACGCACGAAGGCCTCCAGATAGCGGTGGTTGACTGAGCGGATCTCCCAACTCATCTCTCCGAGATCACCCCGGTACTCATCCCTGGCAAAGGCAGTCATACTTCTAATCATCTTGTTTCCTTGAAACCCATTCGTCGGCTGCCCGATTATGTATCATAATGCGCAGCAATGGGATAGATCACGACGCAATAAGGGCCATTTATTAATGTGATCCGCGTACCGTGAAACAGGCACTCGCAAGAACAACCTGGACTATGCTTTGTAACAAGAATGAAAAATCCCCGCGACAGTCTGCCCCCCAATACCGTAATCGACTGTTACGTGATCATGAAACTGGTCGCGAGCGGCGGCTTCAGCCTGATCTATCTGGCGGAGGATGAAGACACGCAGGATGAGGTGATCATCAAGGAGTTCCTGCCAAAAAAGCTGGCGCGACGGGGCGAGAATAACCAGGTCGAAGTCATCGACGAGAAGCATACTGACAACTTCCACCGCAGCCTGCGTCTGTTTTACCAGGAGATCAAGGTTATAGCCTCTTTACGCCACCCCAATATTGTGCAGGTGCGGGGGTTTTTTCGTGAGAACAATACCGGTTATCTGGTGATGGACCATGAACGGGGCAAAAATCTCGCAAGCTACATAAAAAAACGCAGTGGCAGCCTCAGCACCCGTTTCATCATGACCATTTTTCCCCCCATTCTGGATGCCCTGAGCCTGATCCACTCCCGCAATCTGCTCCACCTGGATATCAAACCCAGCAACATCCATCTGCGTACTGGCGGTAACCCCCTGCTACTCGACTTTGGCGCGGTACACGAGGTGGAGGGTGAGAAGAACCGCAGTGGGCGCGTCGTCACCACTGGATTCTCTCCCGTGGAGCAGTATTACCAGTCCGGCAACGTGGGGCCCTGGAGCGATGTCTATGCGATCGGTGCCAGCATGCGCGCCTGTCTGGATGGTAAGTCACCACCTTCCGCCATTGAACGCCATGCCAAGGATAAGCTGAGACCCGCCAGTAAAGTCTACCGGAGGCGCTATCCGATCTATCTACTGGAGGTCATCGACTGGGCCATGGAACTGGATCATGAGAAGCGGCCACAGTGCGCGGGTGAACTGCTGGAGGCCCTGGAACGGAAGGGGCATGCGGCATCCACTAAGCCCGCAACGGAAGGAATGAGGGCATCTTCATGAAATACGAGAACGCGCAGACCTCACTGCTGGGTGACCGCAAGAGCAACCAGGACCGTTGCCTGCTCATGCAGGCGCCAGATGCGATTCTGCTGGCCCTGGCGGATGGCATGGGGGGGCACCCCCGGGGCGAAATGGCGGCCCAGATCCTGATGGATACCAGCCGCAAGGCCTTTCTCACCAGCCGTAAGCCCATCTCCAATCCACGGGTGTTTCTCAGCGGCCTGATGGACATGACTCATCAGCAGATCATTGAATATGGCAGTCAACAGACCCCACCCATCGAACCCCGCACCACCGGCGTACTCTGTCTGATCCAGGAAAATCATGCCCACTGGGCCCATATTGGCGACAGTCGCCTCTATATCATGCGCAACGGTATTATCGCCCTGCGCACCGACGACCACTCCTATGTGGAAAAGCTGCGCCAGCAGGGGGTTATCTCCGCCGCTCAGCTGCATACCCACAGGCTCCGCAACTATGTGACCCGCTGTCTGGGCGGACAGAACAACCACCCAGTAGCGGAGCTGGGTGGTCCCTTCCCACTGGAAGAGGGGGATACGATCCTGCTCTGCTCCGATGGCTTCTGGGGCGCCCTGTCAGAGCGCACTTTGGTGGATGCCATCTATAAAAATGCGCAACCCCTGGTCAGCGTCATCAACAGCCTCTCGGCCCAGGCGGAGAACCACAGCAAACCGGAGAGTGACAATGTCACGGCGATTGCCATCCACTGGCTGATAAAGGATCTGAACATCCAACCTGCTGACATCAGTATGTCATTGACGCATAATGCCGCCCCTCAAGAGAAGCCGCGAGGCAGTGAAAGCGAAGTCCAAGAGGCTATCGACAATCTGCGCCAACTCGTGGATGACATCGATACTGAGGAGTAACCGGCCCCATGAGACCATCCGGACGCAAGCCCGACGAACTACGCCCTATTCAGATCACCCGCCACTACACCAAACATGCCGAGGGGTCGGTGCTGGTCAGTTTTGGTGACACCAAAGTCATCTGCACCGCCTCGGTAGAGGAACGGGTACCCCGCTGGATGAAGGGCCAGGGGGAGGGCTGGGTCACCGCCGAGTACGGCATGCTGCCCCGCTCCACCAGCGACCGCATGGGACGCGAGGCCTCCCGGGGCAAACAGGGTGGCCGCACCCTGGAGATCCAACGGCTGATCGGCCGCTCACTGCGCGCCGCTATCGACCTCAAGGCCCTGGGGGAACGTACCATTACCCTCGACTGCGACGTCATCCAGGCCGATGGCGGCACCCGTACCGCCTCAATCACCGGTGCCTGCGTGGCCCTGGGCGATGCCCTCATGCGAACCCGCGAGCTGGGCCTGATCGACTCTGATCCCATGCTCGGCCTGGTCGCCTCGGTCTCCGTGGGGATCTACAACGGCACCCCGGTTCTCGATCTGGACTACGCGGAAGACTCCAACGCCGAAACCGACATGAACGTGGTGATGAACGAAAAGGGTGGTTTCATCGAGGTACAGGGCACCGCGGAAGGGGAGGCCTATAGCCGGGATGAGCTCAACGCCATGCTCGATCTGGCGGACCGGGGCATCCGCCAGTTGCTGCAGATCCAGCGCGATGCACTAGCCGTTTAACCTTGATCATACATACAGGTCAGAATCTGTTCTGACCCCAAACAAACCCAATCACCACGAAGGGTCGATAAAGATGAGTGGACATCACACAGGCGAAAAGATCGTGCTGGCCAGCAACAATGCCGGTAAGGTACGCGAAATCAATCAACTGCTGGCCAGCCAGCAGATCCAGGTGGTCCCCCAAAAGGAGTTCGATATACCCGACGCAGTGGAGGATGGCCTCAGCTTCGTGGAAAATGCCATCAAGAAGGCCCGGCATGCCGCCAGACTGAGTGGCTTGCCGACCATCGCCGACGACTCCGGCATCGAGGTGGATGCCCTGCAAGGCGCCCCCGGTATCTACTCTGCCCGCTATGCCGGGGAAGGTGCCTCCGACCAGGCCAATCTGGAGAAGCTGCTGGAGCAGATGAAGGACGTGTCGGAGGCTGAGCGGAGCGCCCGCTTCCAATGCCTGATGGTCTATATGCACCACGCCGATGATCCAACCCCGATCATCTGCCAGGGCACCTGGGAGGGGCGAATTCTGCATGCACCTGCCGGTGATAACGGCTTCGGTTACGACCCGATATTTTTTGTTCCGACCCATGACTGCAGCTCGGCACAACTGCCCGCGGAGGTAAAAAACAGCCTCAGCCACCGGGGTCAGGCCCTGCGTAAGCTGCTCGACGAGTTATCGAAATAGTCCTGATCGCTCACTCTGACTGTTATTAGCAGATATTTGCTCCAATTCGCATACTTTTCCTAAAGTATTTGCTGAAATAGACGCTAACGTCTTCCGCCAATAATAAAAAGCCAGCCCAGCTGGTATAGGGAACCTCAGTCCGGCAGCTGAGTCGTCAAGTGATTCCTCTATCACCCAAAGCAAGAACAATAGGCAAGAATAATGCGACACTCTCTTCATCCAACCCACTGCTTCAATGTTGAAATTGAACAGCAGGGGCAGGCAATCACCCAGGCCATGGCGCGCAATATCTCACTGGAGGGCATGCTGCTCGAATCGAACTCGGCCCGCCAGCAGACGGGGGCGAAGATTCAGCTGGCCTGCCTGGTGAATGACATCAACTGGCACATCGACGCCACCGTGATCCACGCCAACTCGACTGGACTGGGGGTCAAGTTCAACCAACCCCAGCCCCGCCTGGTAAAAGCCCTCACCGCCAAGTTGGAGAGCCAGACCCAACCCATCTCCGGTCGATTCTCGCTTGCATGAACCCAGTACTCCGCCAAGGTTGTCTTGATGGAGTACTAGCAAGTCTTCGCCTCAGACCGTCGAGTCATGAGTCGCTATAATCCTATCTTGATACGTAAGATTGCCTCACACGGAGGCACGGAGACACAGAGAAGAATAAAGAGATCATGTACCTACTTGGCAGGGATTGCTCCTGCCATCCTTCTGCATTTCCTCCATATATGGACCCACCCCGATTGCAAGACATTTGATCAACGATGTGAGAGAAAATCATTGCTCTCATATATCCGGCCTGTTTCTGGAAGGTTTT
>CBDVCD010000194.1:0-6610 GCA_965372385.1 uncultured Gammaproteobacteria bacterium
ATTGATGGAGCACTAGGCCGGTGAGACGGTTCCAATGCGACTTATCCAATTTGACTCGACCATGGAATCACCTTTAGCAGCTACAAGATAAGGTTCTTCCTGCGATTCAATCCTCGACGCCTATGCCACCTTACGAGGTTGCTGATGACGATCGGTATCAATGTCAGCCCTCCCAGTAACAATACAATGAACAGTACCTTATCCAGGCTCGCCGCCGTCAACTCACCACCAAAGTGGGCCAGGAGAAAACTCGCGGGGATCAGACCTGCAAAGGTTGCCAGGGCAAATCGCCAGGTCTTTATAGGCGTCAGTCCAGCACCGTAGCTCACCAGATCGAAGGAGAGGAAGGGGATGAGTCGGGAGACAAAGACCATCGCCATGAGGGCGTTTTGCGAACCCAGCCAACCCAGTTTAAGACGCTTGCCGAAGACAGGCTGCAACAGCTTATAGCCCAGCAGACGTGCAATCCAGAATGCACCCAGGGCACCGATACCCGCACCGGCCACGACGTAGATGGTACCCCAGGTATGCCCAAAGGCGGCACCGGATGCCAGAGCAATCGGCGCACTGGGGATGGGATTGATGACAACAGCAATCGCCATCAGTGAAATGATGCCGACAGGTCCCCAGTAACCCAGCCCGGCAAGCCAGTTTTGCAAGCGGCCGCTATGCGTAACAATCGCCAGCAACCCGGATTCTTTCAGCAGGGTGTAGACAAACGCGACAACCAGCAGAAAAAGCCCGAGCATCATGATCCGGCGCAGCATGGGATTCATCCACGCCACTATTTGGGTGGCTTGTTGCAACAGGCCGCTGGCGGCGCCTTGGCGTTTTCCCTGCCATTACTTTCGGTAAACTGGTACCAGCTCATCTTGCGGCGCGACCACCAGTTATCCAGTGGCGGGAATCCCACATCCTCCAGTGATGTCAAAATCGTCTGGAAGTCCGTTCCGGTGATGTCATACAACACGACGACCTGCCGTCTGGACGCATCGGCTGCCACCTTACGGATACCGGGCAAGGGGCCCAGGGCACGTTCCACAGCCATTGCATCCGCGTCATGCACCAGTGCTGGGACTTTGATCCGGCGCCTGACTTCCCTGACGCCTACAGGGTTCATGGGGTCTTGTGTTTTCATCGTTCTCTCCAGCCTTTACTTAACCCGGTAGCTGCATAAAACCAGCCACCTCGTAGGTTGGATTTGGTGCACATCACCACCAAGATCAGTCATTTCCACCAAAGCCATGTGTGCGCCTTAACCCAACATTTTCCGCGATTTCAAGCTCAGCTGTTGGGTTACGATGCGCTCAAGCAGGGTCGATAAGTGGAAAGCCTGGCATTGTTGCGCATCTAACCCAACCTACGTTTTTGCAATGACAGGGTTAACCACCCAAATCCTTGCGCTTCTGTTCGAACTCCTGTTGATCGATTTCACCTCTTGCATAGCGTTCCTGCAGGATCTCCAGCGCAGACTTGCCTTTGTCTGTTGGACTGTTGCTGCTTCCCGCAACCGCTTTTACAGCCCACACGATCACCAGGATCAACAGGATCCAGAACAACCACATAATCCCACCACCAAAACCCATGCCAAAGCCGTCTCCCATCATGATGAATCTCCTGGTTAAATCTCTACACGTTTGAGCCTGAGTGCATTACTAATCACAGACACCGAGCTGAAACTCATAGCCGCCGCTGCGATGATCGGCGATAGCAATAAACCAAACACCGGATAGAGCACACCCGCCGCCACCGGCACGCCCAGGGAGTTGTAGATAAAGGCGAAGAAGAGGTTCTGGCGGATATTGCGCATGGTCATCCGGCTCAAGCGCCTGGCGCGCACAATCCCACGCAGGTCACCCTTGACCAGGGTCACGCCGGCGCTCTCCATGGCCACATCCGTACCCGTACCCATGGCGATGCCCACATGCGATTGGGCCAGGGCCGGGGCATCGTTGATGCCATCCCCCGCCATGGCGACTGTATGGCCCTCCGCCTGGAGTTTTCGCACGATCTCGGCCTTCTGATCCGGCAACACCTCGGCCTCGACCCGGTCGATACCGAGTTTGTCGGCCACCGCTTGGGCGGTGGTGCGGTTGTCGCCAGTCAGCATGACCACTTTCACACCCTCAGCATGCAGATCGTGAATCGCCTGTGGCGTGGATGCCTTGATGGGATCAGCCACACCGATCAGTCCAGCGACCTTACCGTCAATGGCTAGGTACATGACGGTCTGCCCCTGTGTACGAGCGGAATCCGCCACTGCCAGCAACTCCCCTGGATCGACCGACAGACCGTCGAACAGTTTGAGATTGCCGAGCGCCACCGCTCGCCCATCGATAGTGCCGGTCACGCCCTGGCCGGTTATCGATTCGAACCGGCCGGTGGGCGCCAAGCTGACGCCTCTCTCCTCCGCACCTCGGACAATGGCCTCAGCCAGCGGGTGTTCGCTCGCCCGTTCCAGGCTGGCAGCGAGACGCAGCACCTCATTTTCAGCAAAACCCAAGGTAGCCTGCACAGAGACCAGCCGCGGCTTGCCCTCGGTCAGAGTGCCGGTCTTATCCACCACCAGGGTGTCAACCTTCTCCATGATCTCCAACGCTTCGGCGTTCTTAATGAGCACGCCCAAGGTTGCGCCCTTGCCGGTACCGACCATGATCGACATCGGTGTCGCCAGGCCCAGTGCGCAGGGGCAGGCGATGATGAGCACCGCCACCGCATTGATGATGGCGTAAGCCAGGCGCGGTTCAGGCCCGAAGAAACCCCAGACAATCAGCGCG
This sequence comes from uncultured Gammaproteobacteria bacterium, assembly GCA_965372385.1. Lineage (GTDB taxonomy): Bacteria > Pseudomonadota > Gammaproteobacteria > Chromatiales > Chromatiaceae > JASJBU01. Next base: position 2,778 of record CBDVCD010000194.1, read on the forward strand.
AGTAGTGCGATCAGCACCACCGCCGGTACGAAGTAGCCAGCAACCCTATCCGCCAGCTTCTGGATGGGCGCGCGCGAGCGCTGGGCCTCACTGACCATGTGTACGATCTGGGCCAACAGCGTATCGCTCCCCACCTTCTCGGCCCGCATCAACAGACTGCCGGTGCCATTCACCGTCGCGCCGATCAGGGGTTCGTCCGCGGTCTTTTCGACGGGGATCGACTCCCCGGTGACCATCGACTCGTCCACCGTGCTGTTGCCGTCCGTCACCACACCATCCACGGGTACCTTCTCACCCGGCCGTATGCGCAGGATGTCACCAGGCATCACCTGCTCTAGCGGAATGTCTTCCTCGGTCCCGTCCGCGCGCACAATGCGTGCCGTGTTGGGGGCCAGCCCCAGCAGCAGCTTGATCGCCGCATTGGTGCGGCTGCGGGCGCGCAGCTCCAGCACCTGACCCAGCAGCACCAGGGCCGTGATGACGGCTGCCGCCTCGAAGTAGACAGGGACCGTCCCACCTTCGTGCAGCATGTTGGGCGGAAAGATGGCCGGAAACAGCAGGGCGACGACACTGTAGCACCAGGCCACCGCCACTCCCAGTCCAATCAGGGTGAACATGTTGAGATTCCAGCTCACCACCGATTGCCAACCGCGTACGAAGAAGGGCCAGCCTCCCCACAGGACCACTGGCGTGGCCAGGATGAACTCGATCCATTGCACCGCCTTCATGGATAAAGCGTCCGGTAGCCAGCCAGGCGCCAGATCCGCCACCATCGCCAGCAGGAAGACCGGCAGGGCCAGCACCGCACTCACCCAGAAGCGCCGGCTCATGTCGATCAGTTCTTCGTTCTTCTCCTCCACATCGACCGTGCGAGGCTCCAGGGCCATCCCGCACTTGGGACAACTACCGGGATGGTCCTGCACGATCTCGGGGTGCATCGGGCAGGTATATTCGGTGCGGGTTGCCGCTGCCGGCTCACCCACCGACTCCAGGGCCATGCCGCACTTGGGGCATGCACCTGGGTGATCTTGCTGGATCTCCGGGTGCATGGGACAGCTGTAGACGGCGCCGGCTACCGCCAGATGGGTAACATCCTTCGTCGTGTGATCATGCTGACAGCTGTGGCAATTATCAGTATGGGCATGTTCCTGCTCTGTTGCCTGCCCCTTCTCCTTGTCATTCAGATAGACAGATGGATCGGCCGCAAACTTCTTCTCACAATGTTCGCTGCAGAAATGGTAATCGACGCCCTCATGATTGTAGTGAAATTCACTTTCTTCGGCTTTGGCTTCCTGCGTCGCTCTACTACCTACGTCCCTGTGGGCATCCGAGACTTCCATACCACAGACCGGATCGATATCCGGGGCAGGCTTCAGATAGTGTTCCGGCTGGGTGCGAAACCTTTCGAGACAGGAACCACTACAGAATCCATACTCAATATGATTGTAGGTATAACGGTGCTGACTCCCGGGATTGACGTCCATGCCGCATACCGGATCCACACCATTCCAAGATTCACGTTTTATAGCTAAATGTTCCATTTTTGCCTCCTTATGCCGCAGTGTGATTCGACTCGAAATCGTGTTTGCATTCGATCGACTCGATGAGATGGCAGACACTGTTGCCATCGGGGACCCCGTTTGGCATCAGTTTCCATTGTTCCAAAGCCTCTTCCATGCGGGTCTGCAGCTTCAGCATCTCTTCGATCTTGGCCCTGTTTTCCCGAATACGGTGCTGGATGGTGTTTCGCACATCCTCACAAGGAGAATCACCCCAGTCTGCATGCTGGGTAATCTGTTTGATCTCGTTCAAAGTGAAGCCAAGGTACTTAGCCATGCGGATAAACCGCAGACGGGTCGCATCCTGTGGCGTGAAAAGGCGGTAACCGTTCTCTTGCTGTCCGGCAGGTTGGATCAGACCGATACGCACGTAATACCTCACCACATGGGCCGGTGCATCTGCCTTTGTCGCAAGTTCGTTAACTGTCAGCATCGCTCCAATCCTCCTAATCAACCACTCTATATTGAGCGTACAACCTATGTGTTACACACAGGTCAAGGTTCTATTTAGAATGAGTATCAGCTGCACGACAGCACCATCCTCCAGTCCGATAAAATAGACCCTGGCATGCTGTGGTGGCGAATGGGCTACAGCCATGGCTGGCGCCAGAAGCATCGTCAGCGTAAGGACTATGGAAAGACGCTGGCTAAACATTGCGTCTCCTACTGATTCCGGCTGGCAAAAACGGTGGTTTTGCCGTTTTCCTGAAAGGTCACAACGTCATAGGCATCTTTCCTGGGCCCTTCCATGCCGGGCGAACCCATCGGCATCCCGGGTACGGCAAGACCCTTGACCGGCGGTTTCTCCTTCAACAGCCGGGTAATCACATCGGCCGGTACATGACCCTCCACCACATACCCCCCCACTTTGGCGGTATGGCAGGATTGCAGCTGGCGCGGCACACCCAGCTCTGTTTTGATCGGACTCATATTGCGCCGTTCATGCACCTCTACCGAGAAGCCATTCTCCTGCAGATGACTGACCCAATTTTTGCAACAGCCGCAGGTCGGGCTTTTATAGACCACCACATCGGCCGCATTGGCGGGTTGCGCGATGAGCAGCAGACTGCTCATCATCAGGGTGACACCCGTCATCAATCTGGCAGCCAGCTTTACGTATGCGGGTGATTGCTTCGACGTCTCAATGCTTCTGTTTCCCATGGTTTATCTCCTTTGGATTTAGTAATAGATATCAGAACCAGGCCCGGATGCCGGCGACGAACTGGACATCGCTGGTATCCTCCCCCTCGTCTCTGGCAAAGTCGGCGGTCTGGCCAAACTGCTTGGTCCAGTTGACACCGATGTAAGGCGCGAATTCCCGCCTTATCTCGTAGCGCAAGCGCAGCCCCAACTCCAGGTCGGAGAGACCGGAGCCGATACCGACTGCCTCGTCGTCCTTACTGTAGAAATCCACCTCGATCTCCGGTGACAGGATCAGCCGCTGAGTCAACAGATACTCATACTCGGCCTCCAGCCAGGCACCGACCTGTCCCGATTCACCGATGAATATTCCGCCATCCACCTCGAACAGATAAGGCGCCAGGATCACGCTGAGTCTTGTTTTCATTGTTTTCCCCCTCTTCAACTGACGATGACGGTGCGGAACATGCCGAGCATGTGATAGAGCAGGTGGCAGTGGTAGGCCCAGCCGCCCTCCGCATCCACGCTGACCCGGTAGCTGATGCGGGAACCCGGCTGCACGATCACGGTGTGTTTGCGTGGCAGAAAGTTGTTGTCGCCGGTCTCCAGGTCACTCCACATGCCGTGCAGATGCATCGGGTGGTTCATCATGGTGTCGTTGACGAAGGTGATGCGCAGGCGTTCCCCCAGTTTCCAGCGCAGCGGTTCGGCCTCGCTGTGTTTGACGCCGTTGACCGACCACATGTAACGGCCCATGTTGCCGGTCAGATGGAGTTCGATCTCCCGGTCGGGCTCGCGGTGATCGTGGGTGGTGCGTGAGATTCATTCTTATTTCAACTCTTTCGAATGATTAGATTGGGTCCGTTTTCAGATGGTTCACTGTATTTATACAGCAGACTCTATGCCAACCATGTGCATAACCATTATGTCTAGCTTATTCAGACAATTATCAAGCTGAGCTAGGGAATCTTTCTGAACCCATGGCAGGACACAGGTAACGAACCGATGAGTTTTTTCACATTTCGTTAGACTGACCGGCCCTCCCTGGCCGGCCGCTTAGGCTAAGTCGCGCTTGCATGCCTCACCGAATGCCGTGGCGGAAACCCATCAGGTTACCGGCTTTCACCTGTTGCT
>CBDVCD010000195.1:0-6605 GCA_965372385.1 uncultured Gammaproteobacteria bacterium
ATGGGTCCGAAAAGTCTGTTTGGGCTATTGTTGGTGGTGCTGATATCGTTGGGTCTGGGTTTATTGCTGATTCCACTCCTTCTGCACCATCAGATGACCGCCCTGTTGCTGGTAACAGTGGGTCTGTACTTTAGCTCTTACCTGACTGTCAATATGGGTAAGGCACTATTCGGCACGTTTCTCACTATCGGTTTCACCTTGATTTCTGCTGCTGGCACAGTCAGCTTTAGCCTCGCTACTATGGTCATCCAGGGACTGGCATTGGGCATTGGTCTTGCTGTTATTTGTCATTGGTTGGTTTACCCATGGTTTCCTGAAGATCCGGCTCCAGCCGCCGCGCCAGCAGCTAAGGCCAGTACCCCCGAACAATCCAACTGGATTGCCCTGCGCAGTACGCTTATCGTGCTGCCTGTGTATTGGCTGGTGTTAACCAATCCGGCCATGTACATGGCTATCATAATGAAAGCTGTTTTATTGAGTCAGCAAAGCTCACTGGTCGATGCGAAAAGCGCGGGACGGGAACTGGTCGGTTCCACCTTTCTGGGTGGCTGTTTCGCGGTTCTTTTCTGGGTACTGCTGGGGATTTCCACCAATTTATGGATGTTCTTTTTGTGGATGCTGCTTTTTTCCGTCTATTTTGCCGGTAAAATCTACCAGCTCATCTCTACCCGTTTCCCCGCATCTTTTTGGCTTAATGTGGCAATGACAATGTTGATCATGTTAGGGCCAGCGGTTGAAGACAGTGCCGGTGGTAAGGATGTCTATGCAGCATTTTTTAGCCGCATGGCACTCTTCATCGGAATTACCCTGTATGCATGGCTGGCCGTATACTTGTTGGAGTATCTGCGCACACGCCGCCTCAGCCAAATTACACCGCCGTTGCATGATACGGAGTCATCCCTATGCTAACGAATCTCTTGCTTGGCTTGCCGGCTATGGTTGTTTGCCTGTTGCTGCAATCAATGCTATTCGTCAAAGCGATTCGTTATTATCAGCGCCGCGACTACCTGGTGAATAATCCGTCGTTTTGGTCCAGCCTGGCGGTAATCAGTAGCGTGATGCTGTTGCTGATTATCGGCAACCTGGCGCAAATAGCTATTTGGGCATGGTTGTTCTTGTTTCTGGAAGAATTCCAACAGTTTGACGCGGCGTTTTATCACTCAGCAGTGAACTTCGCCACGCTCGGTTACGGTGATATCGTCATGACAGACGAACATAAACTGCTTGGTGCACTTGAAGCCATCAATGGTGTGCTGATGATTGGTGTGACGACCGCATCACTGATGGCTACGTTTCAGGATGCGATGCGGAAAACCTTTGCGGCTCGGCGCGGGTAAGGACGGCGGAAAAATTAGCATGTCATCTTACGCGCCTTGTTTTTGCTCGGAGGCCGGTAGTGTCTGATCTCGTCAAGCGGGCCATTCGCTTTGCGACGGAAGCCCATCAGCGCATCGATCACCGTCGCAAGTACAGCAACCAGCCCTATGCCGTTCACCTGGAACAGGTCGCGAAGATCGTTGCCTCAGTGACCGATGACGAGGAGATGATTGCCGCTGCATGACTGCACGATGTCGTCGAAGATACGCCGGCGACGCTCGATGAGATCGAACGGGAATTCAATATTCCGGTCGCACAGCTGGTCCGGGAGCTGACCGATGTCAGCAAGCCGGGCGATGGCAACCGCGCGCTGAGAAAGGCCATCGACAGGGAGCACCTGGCGCGGGCATCCGGTCGCGGGCAGACGATAAAGCTGGCCGACCTGATCGACAATGGCAAGGACATCTCCAGGCACGACGCGCGTTTTGCCCGGGTTTATTTGAATGAAATGGAGCCTTTGCTCGGGGTGCTGACGAAAGCGGACGAAGGGCTCATGCGGCGTGCCCGCAACACCATGGCAAAGAGCATTGCGCACCTTGGAAAGCTGCAGGCGGATAAGGAACCCCCCGATACCGGCCATGCCGAGGACATTGTCTTCGGGGCACACTTCAAACGACAGTACAACGATATCTTTACTGCCAGGGACATCGCGGAGCCGCTGCTCTCATTCGATGCCGAAACACCTGTTGCACGAGCCAGAGAATCGCTCAAGGAGCGTCATCGCAGCGTGGCGACCTTACGGGTTGGCGGCGAAGTAACAGGGTTCATCGCCCTGCCCCATCTTGCGGCGGAAGGTATTTGCGGCACACTCAGCCGGGCCTTTTCCTCCGATCAAGTGCTGTCCGGCGACGCGGGGTTTGCCGAGGTGATCCATGCACTGACCCGGCACGATTACTGTTTCGTCTCTCTGTTGGGGCAGATCCAGGGTGTCATCAGCCGCGATGACGTCAACAAACCGTACGCCGTGCATGGATGCACAAGTGTCGCAGGCACAGGATGTGCTGGAGCGACCCTTGACCTGCACCACCACAAACGCACACTCTACCCCATCCAACTGAGGATTCTAGGATGATGTAAATAACCTATCTCAAGGGAGGAACTCTATGCTCAGTCTGCTCCAGTCAATCTTCGGACTGTCCGATAGCCCGCAACCAGCGAGACTTGACGATAAGCTGATCGAACTAGCCACCGAGCGCGTGATCGATGGCACAGACCCCCGGCTACGCGCAGTTACCGGCTACCGCAAAACACTCCGCCCCGCTGTGGAGTGTGCGGTTGATTACGTCATTGGACTGATCGATTCCCTCCCTCATCCGATTGAACTCTCCCGGCAACAGTTCAGCAGTGATGAACGGGTACGGGCTCTTTTTGTCTCCCCTGACCATCTGAGCGACACACTGCTGCAGAGCCGTATTTTGCAGAACTATCTGGACCAGCGGACCGGACTGGACCCAGAAAACATCTATGCGCTGCTTGGCGTGGAGCAACGGGAAAAGAACATACTGGGCATGGAACTGGTGGGAGAGATCATCAGACGTGATGTGGCGCAGGTGGCCATCAGCTTCAGTAACCACCGTCTGGTGGGACCGGTGGACAATGAACAGGACAGCAGTTTGGAACTGAAAAAGCGGGCTTTCGATTTCCTCATTCAACTGGCGCTGAAAAACATCGCCAGCCAGCGTTCGGAGCAAGCTAAGGCGATTCGCCAGCGCAAACTCCTGAGCGACAAGCTACAGGCCCTGGAGTCGGCCAAATGGGCTATGGATTCCCTGCTGGATCAGGAGCAGCCGACATTGGCTGACCCCAGGACAGTGGAGCAGCGGATTGCCAATCTGGAGTCGGAACTGGCCAGCATTGATACCGACCCTGTTACTCTGGATTACAATCTCGAGGTGATCTCGGAATGTCTGAATGCAGCCCCTCAGCATCTGCAGATAGCCCCTGTCACTTTGAGACTCAGCCGGATGGGGATAAAAATAGAGGATGATGCTGATCTCAACGCAATTACCCTGAAGCTGGATGAATTCACCACATCTGACGGCCGGAAAGTCATTGCGGTCCCGGTCTATATCCCGTTCTCCGAAATACCACCCAGACCTGATTTTCTGACTGAAGCCAGCCGCTATCTTTGATAACGGCTGATCCCCGAAAAATAAAGGGACGCTACCTTTACACCTCCTGTCTTCCGAGCCAGGTAGATCAGACACGGGTGTGCCCGACACGCTGCGGCACCAGGAAACCCACAACGTTCGGATTTCCCGACCATCTCGTGAAATCAAACTTCCGAAATACGTCGGGCAACGCTGCGCTCTTGCCCGACCCACCTTTCTGAGGAGTGAAGCATATTAGCCGGCTAATGATAGGCGCCTAATCAAAGCTACAGCACTGACCAAGTTCGTCCAGGCTTTCCACATCCAAATCCGGCCGAGGTAGGCCATCAGGCCAGGGTTCTCCCGGTGCGAAACGACCGGTTCTAACCAATGCGGTCTGCATGCCCAGGGCAGCAGCGCCGGCAATGTCGGTATCCGGTCGGTCACCGATCATCAGGCACTGCTCCGGCTCACAGCCCAGCTGCTCCAGGGCCATCTCGAACAGCAGCGGATTGGGCTTGCCGATGATCACCGGCTCGACGCCACTGGCCAGCGCGAAGGGCGCCACCAACGCCCCACCTCCGGGCACCAGTCGATGCTCCCCGTCGAGGGTGGCATCCACATTGATATCCGGATTGGTGGCCACTAGCCTGGCGCCTTGTTTTACGATCAGGTTGATGCCTGTCGTCAGGCTCTCGAAGTCGATACCAGGTCCCTCCCCCACCACCACGAAGTCAGCGTTTTTTGAATCTGCAATTCCAACTGCCTGCAGGGCTTGATGCAATCCATCCGCACCTACAGCGAAATAGCGAAATCCTGGCTTTTCCTTGTTCAGCCAACGCGCCGCAGCTTGGGCTGAGGTGATGATCTGTTCTGGTTTGGGTTGCGGCAGCCCCATGCGCGCCAATTTTTCTACCACCTCAGCCGGTGGCAGGATGGGATTGTTGGTGATGAAGAGATGGGGGCATAGCTGGATTCGTCGAAGAAAATCGATTGCCCCTGGCAATGGACGATCCCCATGGTAGAGCACCCCGTCCATATCCAGCAGGATGGCGTCAAACATTCAGATTCAGTGGATTATCCGGATCGACTCCTTCCATGAAGGGGATCTTGCGGTCAGCGTGGGTAACCTGGTAGACCAGACCAATCCAGTTGCCAATCACTGCTTCGGCCGTATCGTGCCAGGTATTGTGCAGGGTCGGACTGATCAGGGCTTCAGGGAATTCCGGCAGTTGGCTCTGCGCTGCCTGGGCCACCTCCAGCCGGTCCTGATACTCATTCAGGATCGCTTGATCCAGCAGAGAGAAGTAGTTGTCCGGGAAAGGTGGATAGCCCTTGCGCTTACCCGCCGCGTAGAGCATTACCTCTCGTTTGTATTCCTTGAGCAGGCTGATGGTGTCGTACTCCGGATGACCCTGGAAATAGACCACCCGCAGTCCATCCCCGCTGACCGCCAGATGCACGTCGGCCTGCTCGCTCTCCGCCAGCACCTTTACCCCTGAACGATCGAACTGCTCACGGCTGATCTGGTTGTAGCGGGAGTGCGGCACATCGAACTGGGTGTTGACGTCGTTCACCAGCGGATGGCTCCGGTCCATCACGCTGTGACTGAACACCCCCCACAGCTTATCCCCTCCTCTCGGCGTGCGGGCCTGGCCATGGTGAAACTGCATCACCGCATGGGTGGCCAGACAGGAGCAGAGCACCGAGGTAACGTTTTCATAGGCCCAATCCACCACCTCGATCAAGGGCTCCCAGAAGGCCTCCTGAGAGAGATCGGGTTGGGTCACATTGGCCCCGGTAATGATCAACGCATCCAGGCCATCCGCCTTGATCTGCTCAAACGGCTCGTAATAGGCATCGATGTGGGCCTGCGCCCTCTCGCTACGCGGCAGCTCTTTCAGGGTGAAGGGGTGAACGAAGAACTGGGCGATGGGATTGGCCTCCCCTACCAGGCGGAAGAACTGCCGTTCGGTGGCCTCGATGGCCGCATCCGGCATCATGTTGAGCAGCCCCACATGCAGCTCGCGAATCACCTGACGGGTGGCTCGCTCGGGTGTCAGGACATTCTGCCCCTCCACCCGCAGACGTTTAAAGGTAGGAAGTTCGGTGTGTGCAACCAATGGCATATCAAGACTCTCTCTCGATGACACGTTCCAGCAGGTTGAGAAAATCCACCTCACTCTCAACCTGGCTCAACTCGTCGGTGGATACGGTATAACCCTGTTCCGCGGCGATCGCCTCGTAGCGTGGGATACGGGAACGAAACAGGCGGGGGAAGACCCAGCGGGCAAAATCCCGTGGGTCGATCAGCGAGACGTAAGTGAGTTCCTGTTCCCGCATATAGTCCGCCAACTGCTCATCCAGGAATGCCTCCCGATAATAGAGTGGCTTAGGATGTGCCAGCGCCCGGCCGATCAGCCTCTCCTCATCCTGCTCCGTCGCACGGATATAGAGTATCAGGGTGTGTTCGGCAATCAGATCAATAACGCCAGGCTCCTCAAGCTCGCACAGGCTGCCCCCCACATCGTTGATGAAATGCTGATAGCCATAGATGGTCTGGGACTTGCGAATGAAGGCGGGCACATCGTGCATCACCGCAATCTCCGCATCCCGGTGCAGATGCTGGCGCCGTTTGAACTCCTTCAGCGACATGCCGCCCAGTTCAGGATTACCCAGCATGCCCATGAAGGTGGAGACCGGCTTCAGATGATCGACGGTGATGTTGTTGCGGATGAAGATGGAGTCGGAGCGCAGCAGGTCCCGCAGCAGGGGCACCTGCATCGCCTGCTCCTTGATACTGTCCAGGATCGGCTCGTCCAGATAGCGGGTGCCGATGCGGTAGTCCCCCGAATAGTGAAACCAGTCACTGTTACGCAAAATATTCGACAGCCGTGTCTTGCCGACGCCGGACATGCCCATCAGGGTCACCGACTTGTGCTCCCACTCCCGGAACTCCGCCACACTCAGTTTCACACGTCATCCCCTGTCTCAGATCGAAAGGGGCAATTCTACGGGGGGATGGTGAGAGATTAAAGCCGGATATGCATGACCTTACCCGATCTTCAGCCCGGAATGCTATATTATCCTAGATTCCTCAGTTGACCGCTGTGTACTGCTCTAATCGTTCTGAAAACA
>CBDVCD010000196.1:0-6597 GCA_965372385.1 uncultured Gammaproteobacteria bacterium
CCGCTCTTCAACTCTCTGCGGGACAGCTTCGAACTCTCCCGCAACCACTATGATCGGGTGGCCCATTTTATCCAAGGCTTCGTACCTGCCATACTGGCCCGGGAGATTCTGCTTCGCCGTTCACCACTCCCCGTGGGCCGCTGGCTGTTCTTCCTGACCATCTGCTTTTGTCTTGCATTCAGCGCCTTCTATGAACTCACCGAATGGTGGGTCGCGCTGATCAGCGAGCAGGCGGCAGAGGCATTTCTCGGCACCCAGGGGGATCCTTGGGACACTCAGACAGACATGTTCCTCGCCCTCATCGGGGCTATTTGCGCCCTGATCCTGCTCAGCCGGGAGCATGACCGGCAGCTGACCCTGTTGAATTGAAGGAGGACTGAATGGCCATTTATGCCATTGGCGATATCCAGGGCTGTTATGACGAATTTCGGCGTCTGCTGGAGCTGATCGAATTTGACCCCGCTAAGGATAAACTTTGGCTGGCTGGTGATATCGTCAATCGCGGCCCCAAATCACTGGAGGTAATCCGCTTCGTCAAATCCCTGGGGAGTCGGGCCATCACTGTTTTGGGCAATCATGACCTGCACCTTCTCGCCCTGTCACAGGGCAACCGCAGTCATTATAAACATGGAACCCTGGATGAGATCCTGAGTGCACCGGACCGTGATGAGCTGATTCACTGGTTGCGCCATCAGCCATTGATGTATCACTGTCAAAAAAGCGGATATAGCCTGATACACGCCGGCCTGCCTCCTCAATGGGACATCCCATCGGCCTTAAGGTATGCCCGCGAACTGGAGGTCGTATTACAGGGTTCGAGTTTTCACGATTTCTGCCATGCCATGTATGGCAATGATCCCGCGCAATGGTCTAATGAGCTAACCGGAATGGCGCGTCTGCGCTTTATCACCAACTGTTTTACCCGTCTGCGCTATTGCACTCCCCAGGGAAAGCTCGCCATGAGTGGGAAAGGCACCCCGGGCAGTCAAGGCTCTGACCTGATCCCCTGGTTTGATGCCCCGCGGAGGGCCAGCCGCAAAGACCGAATCATCTTCGGACACTGGTCCACCCTGGGTTACTATCAAGGTAAAAATGTCTGGTCCATCGATACCGGTTGCCTGTGGGGCGGACAACTGACGGCGCTGAAGGTGAGAAAGAAAAAACCACCCAAACCGATCCAACTCTCCTGTCCGGGGGCCTTGAAACCCGGCAAGGTTTAACCCTAGATTCTGCAGTTGACCGCTCCATTCTACTTTTAACGAGTTGAATTCATGTGTATTTTGTTCGATAGGCCGACTCACCCGCTGAGTGAACCACGCTACGAGGTAGATTGCAGATTCTAGGTTTAAGGCTGTTTACGCTCCAGTTTGATAAAGCTGTAAGGATAGCTGTTTTTCTCGTCGGCCACGTGGGGTTCCCGCTCGATTTCGCACCACTGAGAGAGATCAAGTTCGGGGAAATAGGTATCGCCTTCAACCTCAGCATGTACCAACGTGAGGTAGAGCCGAGTCGCCCTGGGTAGCACCGCGGCATAGATGGCAGCCCCACCTACGACCATGACCTCTTCCACCCCCTTCAACCGGGCTATTGCCTCATCAACCGAGTGAACCACCAAACAACCATCGGCTCGATAGTCTGCATCACGGGTTACTACAATATGCGGCCTTTCAGGCAGCAGGCCAGGCAAGGACTCCCAGGTTTTTCGCCCCATGACAATCGGCTTACCCAGGGTCAAGGCCTTGAAATGTTTCAGATCAGCGGGAAGCTGCCAAGGTAACTGGTTGTCCCGCCCAATCACCCGATTCTCCGACATCGCCCAGATAAGAGAGATGACCGGTTGCCCCCGGTTCATACCGCCACGGGTGCCTTGATGTGAGGGTGCGGGTCGTAGTCAAGCAACTCGAAGTCCTCGAAGCGGAAGCTGAAAATATCCTTCACCTCCGGATTGATACGCATTGTTGGTAATCGGCGCGGCACCCGACTGAGTTGCAGATCGGCCTGCTCCAGATGGTTGGAGTAGAGATGGGCATCACCAAAGGTATGCACAAAGTCGCCCGGCAGCAACCCCGTGACCTGCGCCAGCATCATTGTCAGTAGTGCGTAGGAGGCAATATTGAATGGCACCCCAAGAAAGATATCGGCGCTACGCTGGTAGAGCTGACAGGAGAGCCGGCCCTCCGCCACATAAAACTGAAACAGACAATGGCAGGGTGGCAACGCCATATTATCCACCTCCGCCGGGTTCCAGGCAGAGACAATGAGTCGGCGGGAATCGGGATTCTGACGGATCTGTTCTACCAACTGACTGATCTGATCGATGCTACGACCATTGGCAGCCGGCCAGGAGCGCCACTGATACCCATACACCGGACCCAGATCTCCGTTCTCATCCGCCCATTCGTCCCAGATATTCACACCGTTCTCTTTCAGATAACGGATATTGGTCTCCCCCATCAGAAACCAGAGCAACTCATGGATGATGGAACGCAGATGTAGCTTTTTCGTCGTCAGTGCGGGAAAACCAGCCGAGAGGTCAAAACGCATCTGGTAACCGAACACGCTCCGGGTACCGGTACCCGTTCTATCCTCTTTGACTAGCCCCTGATCCCGCACATGCCGCATCAGTTCAAGATACTGTTTCATATCGTCTCCACCTGCTTTGGGACCCGACGATAGGCAAGGAACAGCAACAGGATGCCAAACAGAATCATCGGCAGGCTCAGGATTTGTCCCATGGTGACCCAGTCAAACGCCATGTAGCCGAGGTGGGCATCCGGCGTCCGTACAAACTCCACCGCAAAACGGAAAACCCCATAGCAGACAAGAAAGAGCCCGGAAACCGCCATCCTTGGACGTGCCTTGGCAGAAAATAGCCAAAGAATCAGGAACAGCAACAGCCCCTCCAGCAGGGCTTCATACAGCTGGTTGGGATGCACCGGCAGAGAGTAGATACCATCAGATGTCCCCGGATAGCTACAGAGCGAGGGAACATCGACACAAGGAACTCGCATGCCCCAAGGCAGGGTGGTCGGACCGCCCCAGAGTTCGGCATTGATGAAGTTACCCAGACGACCCGCTCCCAGGCCAATGGGAACCAAGGGGGCGACAAAATCGGTAGTATCGAAAAAGGTACGGCCCTGCTTGCGCGCCAATACCCACATGGCCAGTATCACACCAAGCAGTCCACCGTGAAATGACATGCCACCTTCCCAGACACGTAGTAGCGAAAGAGGATCATCGACAAAGCCAGAAAACCCATAAAAGAGGGTGTATCCCAATCTTCCGCCAACCACCACACCCAGCACGACATAGAAAACCATATCGTCCACCTGCTGAGCGGTCCAGTTGTTGTCTGGTTTAGCGGCCCGTGCCCGGCCAAGCAACCAACCACCCAGAAAACCAATCAGGTACATCACACCATACCAATGGACCTTCAGCGGACCAAGCGAAACAAGAACTGGGTCAATTTCAGGATATGTAATCATGAGGAAAATACTATCAGGAATTGGGTTCACCAATCTTGTTAAAAATCGCTATTAAGCATTTATAAGCTCACAACAAATGGTAGTCTTTTGCGACATTGTTCACGTTACTCAAGGAAAACAGAATTTATTTCGCAGGCAAGCTGGCGCTTTTCTGCAAAGTGTCAAGTTTTTGATTCCCGTGCCGTAAAGCAGGTGCAAGCGACAAGCGATGCAAATAAAACTTCAAGCATCTACGGGAAGTACCATGACTTACGCACATGCACAGAGATTCGAAACCTACATACCTCGGGAAATGGACACACTAGGCTCAAGATTGAGAAGAAAACGCCGCGAACGTGGCTGGACGCAGGAAGAACTCGCGTTGCGTGCGGGAACCAATCAGGCTGTCATCCAGAAAATCGAGAACGGCAAGAGTCTTCGGCCGCGAAAGATTGATGAGATTGCCGGCGTATTGGACGTCAACCCTGCCTGGCTGATGTTTGGGGAAAGATCAGCCACCGTACTGGATGAAGAATCCATCGAAGTTGCAAAGGCCTGGAGCCAATTGCCGGAACCCATCCGTACCCGCATCAAGCGAAATATATTCGAACAAGCACTGCTTAAATCCTCAAAAGAGTAAATACATAACTGCCGGGGTGCCGCCGCCCCGGCAGCAAACCGCCCAGCCCATTTACAAGATCGACTTCGCGACACATTGGGTTTTGAAAACCAACTAGACCAAATCACCGATTCCTCCTTGCAGTTAACCCATATTCGATCAGATGCTACACAGGACAACGGACTGGGCCAGCAACGGGTCAATTACCACTGATTTCCCACTTCTCCTCGACCTTAGTATCTGAGAGTCGGGCATCCACCCATCGTGATCCTTGAGGTGTCAGCTCCTTTTTCCAGAAAGGAGCACGCGTCTTAAGATAATCGATAATGAATTCACAGGCCTGGAATGCCTCGCCCCGATGAGTACTGGCCACGGCCACCAGCACAATCGGCTCAGTAGGCCTAAGTTCACCCACACGATGTACCAGCCGACAACCCAACAGATCCCAACGCTGGTTGGCCTCGTCCACAATCGAGCTCAGAGCCTTCTCGGTCATTCCCGGGTAGTGCTCAAGCGTCATACTGGTAACCTGATCACCCTCATTCATGTCACGCATCAAGCCGATAAAACTGACCACCCCACCAATTGCAGGATTATCTGCGCGTAGCAGATCTATCTCATGGTTGGGGTCTAATGGTTCAGTCTGAATGCGGATTTCGTTCATAGAGTTAGAGTAAGTGATTTTCTTGCTCCCATGAAAACTTTTTTTCAGCGGGCGGATTGGAGGGACTCTCGGCGGCAGGGCGCCGCCGTGGAGCCTACAGTGAAGTATTCACGGCGTGCCACGGAAATCATGTCGGCTATCCAACGTTCGCTTGAGTAACTTTATCTACTACACATCGCAAGCAACCATCCATGGTGACGCACCCAGCTCGGCCATCCAGGCCTCGCGTTCGCCGCGCTGCGTTTGTCCACTGGACAAACGGTCGCGGCTCACCCCCCCGTAACTGGCGGAAAAAACGCTACTTCGTCACCATCCTTGATGGGGGTTCGAGCATCGGCAACCTCCTGATTCACCGCCACCAACACGGGCTGATCATTAGCAAAAACCTCACTCCAAATACCTCCCCGCTGCTGTAGCATGGCTATGACGGCCTCGACATCCGCATGCCCATCAACGGGTATCTCTTCTGAACCCGTAGCTAACTGTTCGCGAAAACGGGCAAAAAAACGTAGCTGAATCATTAGATCAATTCGCCATAGGGAATGAACATGACAGGATCACCCTTGGCCAGGGTCGTTTGTTCGGGAATCACCACCAGACCATTGGCCCAGACCACGGAGCTCAACACCCCGGAGGAGCGACTCGGATAGAGAGAGACTACCGTTTCGCCCTGACGGTTAACAGCAATCCTCGCCCGCGCATATTCACGACGCTTGTCCGGCTTTGTCCATTCGAAGTCAGCCTTTGCCATGATTGGCAGCGGAGCTACGTCCTCCGTGACACCCTGGGTACGTAGAATATAGGGCCGGGCAAAGATACAGAAGGTGACGAACAGGGAAACCGGATTTCCTGGTGTACCGATAAATGGGGTCTCTCCGATATGCCCAAAGGCCAGCGGTTTGCCAGGGCGAATGGCAATCTTCCAGAGATCGAGGGAACCCAACTGCTCAACAGCCGGTTTGACATGATCCTCCTCCCCTACGGAGACGCCCCCAGAGGCCACCACCAGATCCGCCTGCTCCGCCCCACGGGCCAAGGCCTCACAGGTAGCCTCGAGGCTGTCCTCCACGATGCCGAGCTGAATCACCTCACAGCCCAGCGCCTGTAACAGGCCGCTGAGGGTGAACTGGTTTGAGTTGTAGATCTGTCCCGCTCCCAATGTCCCACCAGGCATCACCAATTCGTCCCCACTGGAGAATACCGCCACCTTGAGGCGACGATGGACGCTCAGTTCAGCCACCCCCACCGACGCCGCCAGACCCAGGTGCTGAGGTCCGAGGCGGATGCCCTGGGACAGGATCCCGGAGCCCGCCTTGATATCCTCACCAGCGCTACGGATGTTGGCCCCGGGA
The DNA here is from genome assembly GCA_965372385.1 of uncultured Gammaproteobacteria bacterium. GTDB lineage: Bacteria > Pseudomonadota > Gammaproteobacteria > Chromatiales > Chromatiaceae > JASJBU01. The sequence continues at coordinate 6,100 of CBDVCD010000196.1, forward strand.
GATGGCGCCTGCCTGATGATGACCGCATCGCCGTCCTGTTCACAGGCCTCCTGAATCACCACCGTATCGGCACCGGGGGGCACCGGCGCACCGGTAAAGATGCGCGCAGCCGTGCCGGGTTCCAGTTGGCTACCCATGGAGCCGGCCGGTATCCGTTGAGAGACAGGCAGACGGTTCGAGTCCCCCTGCAGATCCGCGCTGTTAAGCGCATATCCATCCATTGCGCTGTTATTCCAGGGTGGCACCTCAATGGGGCTGGTCACCGGCTCCGCCAGCACCCGACCTATTGCCTCACCTGTTGGCAGCCGTTCAACTTCGGCAACCGGCTTCACCCGCGCAAGCAGAAACTCGAGCGCCTCTTCGATCGACTTGAGCACAGGACCTGACTTGGGTAAATCACAACCGCATTCCGACATCTATGTTAATCTCCGCTCCGTAGGTAGTTCATCCTAGAATCCTCAGTTGGATGGGGTAGAGTGTGCGTTTGTGGTGGTGCAG
>CBDVCD010000197.1:0-6553 GCA_965372385.1 uncultured Gammaproteobacteria bacterium
CAACTGAGGGTTCTAGGAGGCTGTCGGATTTAACACTGTTTGGCTGCAAATCCCTGGATGACGATCAACTCAGCTTATCAAACTCGTTAAATAGCCCTGCTATTCGCCTCGCTTGATAAACTGATTTGATTCGCCCCCAGTGATTTTCGCTTCAAACGGTTAAACCCGACAGCCTCCTAGGTTGAACCATCCTCCCCACTATCTGTCTGACAGACCAGAATTGGCACTCACCAATCAAGAGTGCTAACATGCCAATAAGTCATTTACTGGGGTATTCCATGAGCAAGGAACTTGCACTTTCCACCACCCTGCCCACGGGCAGTATCGAAGCCTATATCGGTGCGGCCTTTCAGTTGCCGATACTGAGCGCGGAGGAAGAACATGATCTTGCCGTGCGTTTTCGTGATCACCATGATTTGCAGGCTGCTCAAGCCATGGTCATGTCCCACCTTCGATTTGTCGTGCGTATCGCCAGAGGTTACTCCGGCTACGGCCTGGCACTGCCCGATCTGATCCAGGAAGGCACTGTCGGCCTGATGAAGGCGGTCAAGCGCTTCGACCCGGATATGGGGGTCCGCCTGGTCTCCTTTGCGGTACATTGGGTCAAGGCCGAGATACACGAATTCATCCTGAAAAACTGGCGCATCGTGAAGATTGCCACCACCAAGGCCCAGCGCAAGCTCTTTTTCAATCTGCGCAGTTCCAAAAAACGCCTTGGCTGGTTCTCCAAACAGGAGGTCGAGGAGGTCGCGAAGGACTTGGGAGTAAAGCCGGAAACCGTGCTGGAGATGGAGGCCCGCCTGGCCGGCCAGGACATGGCCTTCGATGGTCCCAGCCAGGACGATGAAGATGCCCTGATCGCCACCCCGGCCGGTTACCTGCCCGATATGCGGATGGAACCAGCCGCCCAGCTGGAGGCATCCGACAGCGCGCAACAGATGAAGGCTCAGCTGCTGGGTGCCCTGGAAGATCTCGACGAGCGCAGTCGCACCATCCTCGAAGCCCGTTGGCTGGGTGAGCAGAAGGCAACCCTGCATGAACTGGCCGACCAGTACGGTGTATCCGCCGAACGCATCCGCCAGATCGAAAAGAGCGCCATGAACAAACTCAAGGGTCAACTGGCGGCCTGACAAGGAGGTTTGCGCTGGACCAGGATTTTTTTGATTCGGCAGGTCCCTCCAGCGCATGGATACAACCTTGCAGATGCTCACTGACCCGTTCGGGTGACGGCTGCCCCAGAGAGGGAATCTCTCCCAGACAGGGGGCCGGCAACCATCTGCGCAAGGTTTCCAGATTGCCCTCCTGGGCCTGCATATCCGGATCGACATGGTTGGCGATCCAACCCTGCAGCGCCAAGCCGGTATTCGCGATACTCTCCGCGGTTAACAAGGCGTGGTTGAGACAGCCCAACCTCATCCCCACCACCATAATGACCGGCAGATTCAACAGGCTCACCATATCTGGGAGGGTCGTGTCTCGCCCAATCGGTACCAGCCAGCCGCCCACCCCTTCCACGATCACCCAATCCGCCCGCGTGGCAAGCTGAGCGAACTCATCCCTGATCCGATCCAGCAGGATGGGGCGGTGCGCCTGCTCGGCGGCCAGATGGGGTGCGATCGGCGACGCATAGGCATAAGGGTTGACCTGTTGGTAGGCAATCTCCAGGCTGCACTGTTGCTGGATGCGCAAGGCATCCTCGTTGCACAATCCCTGGGAGGTCTCTTCGGCCCCTGAGGCTACCGGCTTCATCCCCAAGACGATCCGCCCACACTGCTGCAGTCGCTGCATCAAGCCCAGGGTGACCTCGGTCTTGCCGCAGCCGGTATCGGTGCCGGTGATAAAGACCCCCTTTGCCATCTCAGACCTGCCGCTTCAGCGCCTCAAGAGGGATGCAGGTAATGCCATCCCGGGTCCGCTGCTGGGGCGCCCAGGCATGCCCGTAGACCACCTCATAGCTGGCGGGCAGCCGGCCATCGACTCGGAAGGCCTCATAGGCAGCGAACATCGCACGCAAACGACCTTTACCGGTGAGCCCTTTTTGCCGGCCGGTGGTCACGTTGTGCGCCCCCAGGGTCTTGAGATCCCGCATGAGATGGCTTACATCCCGATAGGTCAGATGCATCCGGTCCACATCCACCACCGGGTTGGAGAGGCCGGCGCGCAGCATCGCATCGCCGATATCGTGCATATCCGGAAACGGACTCACATGAGAGGTACCGTCCACCGCCGCCCAGCTCTGGCGCAGCTCCTTCAAGGTATCCGGACCGAAGGTGGAGAACATCAACAGCCCCTGTGGCCGCAGCACCCGCAGGAACTCCTGAAAGGTGGCCTCCAGGTCATTGCACCATTGTAAAGTCGCATTGGAGAAGATCAGGTCCACCGACCGGTCCGCGAGAGGCAGCTGTTCGGCATCCCCGCAGATACAGCGGGGCCGGCGCAGCCAGGAACCCCGCTTGCGCGCCCGATGCAGCATCGGCAGGGCAAAATCGAGGGCAATGGTCTTTGCCTTCCGATAGCGTTTACCCAGCGATTGAGTCGCTTCGCCGGTGCCCGCCCCCACATCCAGAATCACCTGCGGCTGATGCTGGATATATTCGAGCCGTTCGAGCATTCTGCTGGCCGTCTCGCGCTGCAGGACTGCCACCTCGTCATAAGACTCGGCGGCACGCTCAAAAGACCTCCTTGCCTGACGCTTGTCGATGGTTGAGGGATGATTACTCGGCCGCATCGAATCGCTCCAGCATGGTTTCCACGGACCCGACCGTCTCACTCATATGCGAGAGAAACGGGGCATGCGCCGCGCCCGAAATAATCTCTGTCCGCGCATCGGGCAACCACTCCTGCAAGGCATCGGCGACACCCGCCGGAACCAGGGTATCCTGTGCGCCGAACAGCCAACCCGTCGGGCAGGCGAGCTGCGCTAATCTGTCGCGCAGGTCGACCGTCTTCAGCAAGCCAAGACCGGCATCCAGGGCCTCGGGCCGGGGTTCGGGCTTCAAGCGCAGCCGCTGTTTCAGGAGACGCAGATTGTCGCGGGCCGCCTCGCTGCCACGCACCTGCAATGCCAGAAAACGCTCCAGGGTTCTACGGTGATCCTGGCGTGACGCGGTTATGAACTGCTCCAGGGTCCGCGATGCCATGGCATGGGGCCAGTCATTCCCCTGCACGAAGCGTGGCGTGCCACTCAGGCCAATCACCGCGGCGATCCGTTCCGGCTGCTGCAAAGCGGCCTGCAGCACGACCTCCGCGCCCAATGACCAACCCAGCCAGACCGCCCGCTGCGGCGCCACGGCCAGACAGGCCGATGCCCACTCGGCCAGCGTCCGCTCACCGCTGTAGGGGCTGTCACCGTGCCCCGGCAGGTCGATCAGCCAGAGCCGGAAACGCTCCGCCAGGGACTCGGAGAACCCGGCCCAGACCGTTGAGTTCATGCCCCAGCCATGCAGCAGCACCAGCTCGGAACCATTTCCCACTTTGTTGACGGAAAGTGTCACGCTTGATCCCGCGCCAGCTTGGAAAGGGCATCCAACAAGCGATCGAGTTGTTGGTCCGTATGCAGCGCAGAGAAAGTGATGCGTAACCGGGCGCTACCCTTGGGCACCGTGGGAGGCCGGATAGCGGTCACCAGGATGCCGTCAGCCGCCAGCTGGCGACTCCAAGCCAGGGCCCGTTGCGCACTGCCTGCCAGGATGGGCTGGATGGGTGTCTCTGAAGCCATCAGGGGCAGATCCAGTTCCGTTGCAGCCGTGCGAAAGCGGGAAATCAGCTCTTTCAACCACTCCCGCCGCCAGGATTCTTGTTTCGCAAGGCGCAGACTGGCCCGGGTCGCCTCCGCCACGGCCGGGGGGGGTGCGGTGGTATAGATATAGCTGCGGGCCTGCTGAATCAGGGACTCGATCAGCTCCTCACTACCCGCCACGAAGGCACCGGAGGTGCCAAAGGCCTTGCCCAGGGTGCCCATCAGGATCGGCACATCCTCATTGTTCAGGTTGAAGTGGCTCAGACTGCCCTGCCCCGCCTCGCCCAGCACCCCCAGCCCATGGGCGTCATCCACCATCAGCCAGGCAGCCGTTTTTTTCGCCAGTCTGGCCAGCTCGGGCAGGGGGGCGATGTCACCATCCATGCTGAACACCCCGTCGGTGGCAATCAGCCGCTCTGCCTGCTCCGCGGAGTCCAATTGCTGTTTCAGACTCTCCACATCAGCATGTTGATAACGCCTGAGGCTGGCGCGGGAGAGCAGCCCGGCATCGACCAGCGAGGCGTGATTGAGGCGATCCTCGAACAGCCAGTCACCTCGCCCCAGCAGGACCGAGATAACCCCCAGATTGGCCATATAACCGGTGGAGAAGAGCAGCGCCCGGGGGCGGCCGGTGAACTCGGCCAGCTCCTCCTCCAAGGCGTGATGGGGCCGGCTATGGCCACTGATCAGATGGGCCGCGCCGCTGCCGACTCCATAGGTCTCCGCACCCGCCTGCAAGACCTTGACCACCTCCGGATGGTTCGCCAGCCCCAGATAATCGTTGCTGCAGAAGGCCAGCATGGGGCGGCCATCCACCATAAGGTCCGGCTGCTGGGGACCATCCACAACACGCCGCACACGATAGAGATTGGCAGCGCGACGAGCCTGAAGGTTTTCGGCAAGGTTTTTCATTATCTTGTCAGCCACAGAGACACACGACTGCATCTGACCGCCATGGATGGTGGAAATGCAAAGAGATTGTAGGAGCAATCTTTGCCATGCAGTCGAGTGTCTCCGTGGCTAAAAAAATCATCCCATCCTGCTGCATGGCACCTTGGCGGCCTTGAGCTCGGTCTCCACCCGCTGCTCCATGCGCAATCCGAGCCGTTGGAACAAGGCCTTGTCCGCATCGGTCTCCGGATTATCGGTAGTGAGCAGTCGTTCGCCATAGAAGATGGAGTTGGCGCCGGCCAGGAAACAGAGCGCCTGCATCTCATCACTCATTTCGGTGCGACCGGCGGAGAGCCGCACGTAGGATTCAGGCATCAGGATGCGCGCCACCGCGATGGTGCGGATGAACTCCAACGGGTCCAGTTCCTCGACCCCGAACAGGGGGGTACCCTCCACCTGCACCAGCATGTTGATGGGCACCGACTCCGGGTGTTTCGGCAGATTGGCCAGCTCTCGCAGCATGCTGGCCCGATCGCGGCGAGACTCGCCCATGCCGAGGATGCCGCCTGAACAGACATTGATCCCCGCATCCCGCACATGGGCCAGGGTCTCCAGCCGGTCGTCGAAGGTGCGGGTGGTGATCACCTCGCCGTAGAACTCCGGGGAGGTGTCCAGATTGTGGTTGTAATAGTCGAGCCCTGCTTGTTTGAGCCTGGCGGTCTGTGCCTGGCTCAGCATGCCCAGGGTAAGACAGGTCTCCATGCCCAATTCGTGCACCACCTGGACCATCTCGATCACCCGCTGCAGATTCTTGTCGGTGGGGTTGCGCCAGGCCGCCCCCATGCAGAAGCGACTGGCCCCCTTCGCCTTGGCGGCCTCGGCGGCCTCCACCACCTCTCGTAGCGGCATCAGCTTCTCCGCCTCCAGGCTGGTGGCATGCTTGGCGCTCTGAGAGCAGTAGCCGCAATCCTCGGCGCAGGCGCCGGTTTTGATGCTGAGTAGGCTGCTCACCTGGACCTGATTGGGGTCGAAGTGGGCACGATGCAGGGTCTGGGCGCGGAACAGCAGATCATTGAAGGGCTGATCCAGCAAAGACTCGATCTCGTCCAGTCCCCAGTCATGGCGTAGAATGGTGTCATTCATGAAAAAAACTGTCTCGGCGGCAAGGTAGATGCGCCAATGGTAAGCATCGGCAACCGGCTGTCAACCAAGGATGCTTATGCGGGTTTACAACTGGCTAAAAAGTATACTGCCCATTCTCTACCCACCCCGCTGCCTGCTGTGTGGAGCCGCGGGCGTTGCGGAGCGTGATCTCTGCGGTGACTGCGCCTCGGCTCTTCCCCACAATGACCACCCCTGTGCTATCTGCGCCCTCCCACTGCCCACCACTGCACCACCGGGCGCCATCTGCGGCGAATGCAGCAAGCAGCGGCCTGCATTCGACCGCTGCCATGCGGCTCTGATGTACGACCAGCTGACCGGACCACTGATAAGCCGGTTGAAGTTCAACAACAAACTCAATCATGCCAGGCTGTTGAGCCAGCTTTTGATCGACTATCTGGAACAGCAACAGCCCAGCATGCCGGACCTGCTGCTGCCCATCCCGCTGCATCGTCAGCGCCTGCGGGAGCGGGGCTACAACCAGGCCCTGGAGATCGCACGACCTGTCGGTAGGCATTTCCAGCTGCCGCTCATGCCCGGGCTCTGCCGGCGCATTCGCCCAACGCCTGCCCAGGCGGGCCTGGACAAAAAGGCGCGCCGGAAGAATCTGCGCCGGGCCTTCGAGCTGCAAGGTCCGGTATCCGGTAAGACCATCGTGCTGCTGGACGATGTGGTTACCACCGGCTCCACCACCTCAGAGCTGGCCCGGTTATTGAAAAAATCCGGCGCATCCCGCGTGGATGTATGGGCCGTCACCCGCAC
>CBDVCD010000198.1:0-6534 GCA_965372385.1 uncultured Gammaproteobacteria bacterium
AGCTTATGCTCTACCTCCGCGGTCCTTTAACCTGAGCGATTCCGGGCGGGATTGCGCCTTCGGTGCCGGCTGTACCGGTCTCTCCCACGGAGGTTGGTCGAAGGCGTGACTATACCTTCAGAGAAAAATGATTTCCAATCAGCGTGCCAAGTTGGGCCGCTCGCCGGTCAGTCCCATGGCCCGGCGAATCATCAGGTTTTTCATCGGTCCCGAGCGATCGGCCAGGGTCAATCCCAGATTTCGCATCAGCTGCAAGGAGAGCACCTGGTTACTGAAGAAGCGTTTGAAAAAATCCATTGCCCCCAGCATGCCCATATTGGCCCCCTTGCGCGAGCGCTCGTAACGCCGCAGGGTAGCCATGGACCCAAGCCTGCGACCAACCTTGCGGGCCTCGATCAATACCTCCGCCAGGCTGGCGGCGTCGAGAAGCCCCAGGTTCACCCCCTGACCCGCCAGCGGGTGGATGGCATGGGCCGCATCCCCCACCAGGGCCAAGCCTTCACGAATGTAGGTCTCCGCATGACCCAGCCGTAACGGAAAAACGCCTCGCGGACCGACCGTCTGAATCGCACCCAGCACCCCATCACTGGCCTCGCTCAGGGCATGACAGAACGCGCCGTCAGCCAGTTCCATCAGCGCAGCCGCCTGTTGGGGCGAAGTGGACCAGACGATGGAACAGCGCCCGTCATCGATGGGCAGAAACGCCAACGGACCGCTGGGCATGAAGCGTTGCCAGGCGGTGAAGCGGTGATGCTGTTCCGGCTGGATGGTCGCAACGATGGCATGCTGGTCATACTCCCAACCCTGGCTGGCGATACCCGCCAGCTGGCGCACCAGCGACTCCCGGCCATCCGCACCCACTACCAGCCTGGCCCGCAGGTGACTGCCGTCACTTAAACTAACTTCCGGGTTCTCCCCGGTCACCAGGTCCTTGATCGTGGCGGGACAACGACGTGTTGCGCCGGGCAGCTGGCCCAACCGCTCCCACAGCGCAAGCTGGGTGACCCGGTTCTCCACGATATGTCCAAGATTGGGCTCGCCGATATCGCCAGCGCTGAAATGAATAGAACCGCCGAACAGGGATGTTCCCGTGTCGCGGGAGGCAGGATGCCGGAAGCGGCCACTCCCTCCTGCATCCCAGACATACATATCGGAGTAGGGGCTGACGCGCATCTCGGTCATGCGCTGCCAGACCCCCAGATTTTCCAGGATACGCTGGGAGGAGCGGCTCAGGGCGGAGACCCGCAGATCCACCTCCTCCGGCGGCCAACCGGTTTGCGGTTCACGGAGTTCCAGGACGCAGACCTCGAAGCCGGCCTCGGCGGTGGCGCAGGCCAGGGCGCTGCCCACCATGCCACCACCGACCACGATCAGATCGTAAGTCCGCTCTTTTGCCGTTTCAGCCAAGGGGCACCCCTCTCGCCAGACGCGGCAGACGCCCGTTCAATCCCATAAACTGACGGGCTACCAGATGCTTGAGACCAGGCGCGATATCCAGGCCCAGCAGAGCAAGATTACGTACCACCCGCAGGGGGGCAAACGGGTTGGCAAACAGCCTCGCCAGGGTGTCGGTGATCAGCACCACCCGCTGCTGATCCTGCCGCCGCCACTCGGCATACCGCTGTAGATTCTCCAGGCTGCCCGGATCACCCCGGCATGCCACCACGTCGGCCAGGATATCCGCCAGCACCGCCACGTCACGCAGGCCCAGGTTGAAGCCCTGTCCGGTGACCGGATGGATGGCATGGGCGGCGTTGCCGATGATCGCCACATGCGGACGCACCTGCTCCCGCGCCTGCCGCAACTGCAATGGATAGGCAACACGCTTGCCCACCCTGCGCAACCGACCGAGCCGATAGCCGAAGCGCTCCTGCAGACGGGTAAGAAAAACTTCGTCATCCAGTCCCATCAGCTCCAGCACCTGCGCGTCCTTCGCGGTCCAGACCAGGGAGCAGCGGCCCTCGGTCATGGGCAGCATGGCCAGCGGTCCGGAATCGGTGAAGCGCTCATAGGCCACTCCCCGATGTAGCCGTTCGGGGGTGATGTTGGCGATAATGGCGGTCTGGCCGTAAGCCGTCTCCTGCATGGGAATAGACAGCAACTCCCTGACCCGGGAGTCGCCCCCATCCGCGGCGACCAGCAGCTTTGCCGAAACGCTCTCCTTTTTACCGGAGACATCCAGGTGTACCGCCACCCCCGACTGGGTGAAGATAATACCCTCCAGGCTGGCCGGGCACAGCAGGTCGATATCCGCCACTTCACCCAACCCTTTCAATAGAACCTCACCCAGGGCACGGGCGGTGATCACATAACCCAGGGCCTCCACCCCCTCTTGCCGACTGTTGAGCCGGGTGAAACCGAAATGGCCCCGGTCGGAGATGTGGATATCGAGAATCGGTTGGGCCCCTGGCTGCAACGCCTCCCACAAACCCATGCCCTGCAGGATCCGACGGGTTCCCCAGGAGAGGGCCAGCACCCGGTCATCGTAACTGGGTTGTGCCGCGGAGTCGTAGGGCCAGGCCTCGATCACGGCGATCTTCATGCTCTGCCCACTGATGGCCCGTGCCAGGCTTGCGCCCACCATGCCACCGCCAACGATCAGGATGTCATACTCGCTTGTCATCTCAACTCGCCATAACGGCTTCGATCTCAGCCACTGTTTTGGGTAGATCCCGGGTCAACACCTCGTTGCCTGTCTTGGTGACGAGTACATCGTCCTCGATGCGGATGCCGATGTTCCACCATTTCTTCGCCACCCTCTTGCTGCCCCGCGGGATGTAGAGGCCGGGCTCGATGGTCAACACCATGCCTGGCTCCAACAGTCGCCAGGCACCATCCACCTTGTAGTCACCCACGTCATGTACATCCATGCCGAGCCAGTGACCGGTACGGTGGGGGAAAAAGGGCTTATATTTCTCTTCGCGGATCAGCTTGGGCACTAAACCCTTCAGAATCCCCAGCTTCACCAGGCCCCGGGTGATCGTGCGTACCGCGGCATCATGGGGGGCGTTCCAGTGACTGCCCGGTTTAACCTTGGCGATTGCCGCATCCTGGGCCGCCAGCACCAGTTCATAGAGCTGACGCTGCGGTTCGCTGAAGGTCCCGTTCACCGGATAGGTCCGGGTGATATCGGATGCGTAGCACTCCAATTCACAACCCGCGTCGATCAGCAGCATATCACCCTCCCGCAACCTGTCTTGGTTGTCGATATAGTGCAGCACACAGGCGTTGCCGCCTCCCCCCACGATCGGCGGATAGGCCTGATGCCGGGAGCCCTGTTGGATACAGCCGTTGATGAATTCACCTTCCAGCTGGTACTCCCAGAGATCGGACCCACAGGCCTGCATGACCTGTACATGCGCCTGGCTGGAGATGCGCGCCGCCTGGCGCATCAGCTTCAATTCCGAACGGCTTTTGAACAACCGCATCTCATGCAGATAGTGGTCCAGGGCAATGATCTCCACCGGCCCCTGCAGACCGGATCTCGATTCGCAGCGAATCTGATTGATCCATTGAGAGAGTCGTTTGTCCAGGTCAGGATTACACCCCATGGCATAGAAGACCCGCTCACACTGCTCCATCATGTTGGGCAGGATGTCGTCCAGATCGCCAATCGGAAAGGCGTCGTCCGCCCCATAGTCCGCAACCGCGCCCTCCTGGCCGGCACGCGCGCCATCCCACTGCTCCTTCTTGGGATCACGTTCCCGGTTGAACAGGATGTACTCCGCCTGCTTGCGCCCCGGAATCAGCACCAGCACCGCCTCCGGTTCGGGAAAACCGGTCAGGTAGTAGAAATCGCTGTCGGGCCGATAGGCGTGGTGCACATCCCGATTGCGGATCAGCAAGGGCGCCGTGGGCAAAATCGCGATACTGCCCGGCCCCATCATGCGCATCAGTTCACGGCGGCGGCGTTTGAACTCACTCGGAACCATGGGTGGCTTCCTGTTTCGTTGATAACTCTTCCCGGATTAAAAACATGGCAACGCGCAGAAACTCTTCCAGCTCGACATAGGCCAGCTCCGTCTCTTCCCCCGCTTCGATGGTTTCGTGCTCCAGTTTGGTGAACTCGGTGATATCACCAATCGCCTCCCTGGCATCCCCTGTCAACCCTGCCTCGCCGATGCCCGCCAGTCCCAGTCCATAGAGATAGCCCTGACACCATTCACTGAAGCCCCTTGCCCTTTGCCGCAAAGCAAGATCATCACCCGGCAGAAAAGGCTTGAAAGCGAGATCCTCCGCACTGAACTGCAGCTGGGTCGCCTGATAGAGTTGACCAAGCAGTTGCCTCGCCTCCCGCACCAGCAGATCGTCAGGCGAGCGATTGGCGAACAGATCTTCAAACCACTCCGCATGGGCATCTGAGTGCCCGGCACAGAGCAGACCACAGATCACACCGTGTATCTCGCTTGCCCCCACATCCAGATCGATGGCGCCCAACAGCTGATCCAGGCGCTCGTAGGAGGGCATTATGGAAGTTTGAGTCATGCGGCTTTCCGTCATCACCCCTAAGTTTAGCCTCGGATCATAACATGCGGCCAGAAGGATTGACCCATACAAGCGCGCCCTCTATATTGAACTCCATGATCAAGCAAGAGTCACCGGACAATACCGAGCTCGACCTGCGCAAACTCGAAGTTCGGGTCGAAGAGCTTATCCACGCCTGCTCTTACCTGAAGGATGAGAACACATCCCTGCGCACGAGGCAGGACAACCTGGTGGCGGAACGGGCAGCCCTGATTGAGAAGACAGAACTGGCCCGCACCCGTGTCGAAGCCATGATCACCCGATTAAAGGCAATGGAATCAGCCCAGTGAGCGATACACAGCTACCCATAAAGGTCCAGATCCTGGATAAGGAGTATCGCGTCTCCTGCGAACCGGATGAGCGCGACTCCCTGATAGAATCCGCTAACTATCTCGATGAAAAGATGCGGGAGGTGCGCAAGGCAGGCCGGGTCATAGGCACGGAACGTATTGCGGTCATGGTTGCTCTGAATATCGTCCATGAACTGCTGGAGCTGAAAAAACACAAGTCCGATGATGCCCAGGTGATCACCCGCCGCATCCAAAGCCTCCAGGAAAAGATCGAAGTTGCCCTGAATAAGAGCAATCAACTGGAACTTTAACCGATTTAGGTTTAGCCTTAGTAAGACATCCCCTGCGGTGTTCGTTAGTTACCCGGGTATTTTCTTGAGCCTAATAACTGCCCTGGGAGCATAATGCCGATGCCGGTGTGCATGTCCGCCTCGTGCGGAAAGCCTGAAGCATCCCTGTTGTTCCCACTTGAACCTATCGGTTCGAGAACAAAGGTGTACGACGGCACAGGTGGGGGATGTCTCTCTTCTCCAATCGATCGCTGAATGAATACTCAACAACTGCGAAAAGCGATTCGCGCCCACCGCCGCCAGCTCAGCAAACAGACCCTCAAGGCGCACAGCCTGCTCATGGCACATCAGGCAACAGCCTGTCAGCCACTCTTGCACAGCCAGCGAATTGCCTTCTACTTTGCCGCGGATGGTGAAATGGATCCCGCGCCATTGGTTACGCGTGCGTTAGCCGCTCACAAGCGCTGCTTCTTACCGGTACTGCGGGAAAGGCCAGCAAAGTCACTCTGGTTCGCTGAAATCAAGACCAAGGGAAGACTCAAATCCAATCGATTTGGCATACCTGAACCTGACGCTTATCACCGACATATCACACCGCCCTGGGGACTTGATCTCATTATTCTTCCATTGGTTGCATTCGACCCGTCAGGCAATCGTCTTGGCATGGGAGGCGGCTTCTATGACCGCACACTTTCTTTCAAGCACAGTCGCACTCACTGGAAAGGTCCGAAACTGATCGGCCTTGCTCATCAACTGCAGTGCGTTGATAGGCTGCCGGTGCGGGATTGGGATATACCACTCGATGCTGTCATCACTGAAAAACAGTTCTATCGATTCAGTGATAAATAGTACCTGTCCTGAATCGGCGAACGTTGGATAACCGATTTGCACCTCCGTGGGACGCCGTGAATACTTCCCTGTAGGCTTGACGGTAGCGTCCCTGCTACCGACACCCGCGGAGGTGCAAATTGGCTATCCCATGAACTGTTTAGTGCGTATCAATAGTTGCAAAAATAATTGCATGCGACAGGAAGGATAAATACTCAATAATGAATTCTTCATTTAAACCAGATCCATTAAAAAACCCAGCATGCCAGCTGAAATACTATTTACGATTCAACGCGCATAGTTACACCAACGAATTGAATTAAATAATAAAAAACCTTGTTTAATCCTGGATTTTTAGAAAAGCTGAATTATACTCTGGTCATCTATTGGATAGATCTCCCCGGAGGATCGATAAATGGTGAAGAAAAAGGCCGCGATAAAGAAAGCAGCAGTCAAACGCAGGGTTTCCACAACAAAAAAGGTTGCTGCAAAAAAGAAAGTGGCGGTAAAGAAGAAGGCAAGCAAAAAGAGCGTAGCCAAGAAAAAGGTTTCCGCCACGAAGAAGAAAGTAGCGGCGAAAAAGAAGGTAGCAACGAAGAAGA
>CBDVCD010000199.1:0-6516 GCA_965372385.1 uncultured Gammaproteobacteria bacterium
AACCGGACCGCCGGGCAACGGCACGGAATTGATGAAATAATGAACTGTCACGAATAGTACGAACATGAAGCTCGCGCCGCAGTAGGTGGGTCCGTGTTTATGGCTTTGTTATGGCACAGACTTGACGATGGCGCAATACTTCGAATACAGGGTGCGGTTGAATAAGACCAACGCTTTTGTGAGCTTGAAGCTTGGTGATGACCATGAACGTCGCCCCCATTTGCAGCCTTTGCTGAAACCGCTGAACCTTTTATTTGCCGCATGACTTTCATGAGGCTGCCAATGCTTTTTCTCGATAGATACGAGTCGCTATCGGTGTGGCAGTAACCTTGAAAAGAGCGCTTTTGAATTCACAGACTTTCATATTGGATTGTTGTTATAACTTGTAATTAACAGGAATCACTGAATCCCTCTATTTTTCTTGTATATACAGACTATAATGCCTGGTATTAGTATATTCAAGATAAAAATAGGAATTATAACGGGTGTCTCAGTATCCTTCTAAATCATCTGACAAACCTCTTTTTAGACCCAGCTCGAGGCGTTTGATGGATCAAGTTAGAGAGGTACTACGGTATCACCACTACGCTATTCGTACTGAGGATGCCTATGTCAAATGGATTCTGGCATTTATCCGTTTTCATGGGCGTAAGCACCCGCGAGAAATGGGTAAAGCTGAAATTGAGGCATTTTTGTCAAATTTGGCTGTAAACAAGAATTGTGCAAAATCTACACAAAACCAAGCATTGAACGCGATAGTATTTCTATATAAACAGGTTCTAGATATGCCTGTGGCTAAAGATCTGGCGCCTATTCGTTCCAAGAAGCCGGTACGTTTGCCTGTAGTTATGAGTCGAAATGAAGTAGCTCAGGTACTGAGCCACATGTCTGGTGTAACGGGATTGATGGCTCAGCTGATGTATGGTGGGGGTCTGCGGCTAATGGAAGTTGTACGTTTGCGGGTTCAGGATTTTGACTTTGAAAACGGGCTGATTATGGTACGTGATGGTAAGGGTGGTAAAGACCGATCCACATTGTTTGCTAAAAGTCTCCATAAACTGATATTGCAGCATCTTGAAAAAGTGAAAAAAGTATTTGAAGAAGACCTGGCTAGTGGAAACGCCAATGTCTGGTTGCCTTATGCCTTAGCAAAGAAATATCCGAAAGCCGGGAAAACATGGAATTGGCAATACGCTTTTCCTTCAACTCAATTATCGTGTGATCCGCGAAGTAAGGAGCTGAGAAGGCATCATATGGATGAATCGAATGTGCAAAAAGCCGTGCGCAAGGCAGTAGTTAAAACGGGTATAACCAAACGTATTACTACGCATACATTTCGTCATTCTTTTGCAACGCATATACTTGAATCAGGCACCAATATCCGTGTAGTGCAGAAACTGTTAGGGCATGCTGATGTGAAAACCACAGAAATTTATACCCATGTATTGCAACAAAATATCAGTGCCGTCATCAGTCCACTTGATCAGCTGGAGTGATAAAAGAAATGGGGTATCCACATGAGTGCGGTAACCTCTACCGGTTGTGGTCTCGCCATGGTTGGCAACTCCACATCTAGTACTAACCGCACTCAGATGGATACCCCCCTAAAAGAAATAAGGTCAGAGCATTTATAATTCCGTTTATGAGCGATACGAGAAGCTCTGTCTTGGTGACTCTGAAACAAGATAGGGTCTATCCGTACTGCTCTGATCTAAGCCTCAGGTGGCTTGTGGAATCGAAAGGTTCTTTTGCAGGTCTATGGAAGACTCAGGGCCACAACCGTGAATATATTCCTTCCATCACTAAAGCCGTACGAGACTACGCTGACAATAACAAGTGCCATCCGCGCTGAGTTATAAATTCTATGAACGTCCCCTTGGGATACTAAACCATTAAATAATTCTATTTGTATTGCCTACAGCAGGGGACGTTTCCCTTAAAGGATTTAATAGGTAACGTCCCCTGCTCACCCCCACAAGCTGCCCAAGGAAAACTCAATGGCATCAAAAGGTGGCTGGCATACCGGGTCATCGTCCTTGAGGCTGGTCATCAGACTCCAGTGACCCTCCTTGAGTTGATAGACTTCGAGGGTTTTAAGGTCAGGGTCGATCAGCCAGAGATGCTGAACGTTTTCCCTGGCATAGAGCGGCATTTTGATGACCCGGTCGGTGCGTGCAGTGGATGGTGAGAGGATCTCGCAGACCCAATCTGGAGCAAGTTCGAACCAGGCAGTCTCAGGCAGCTCGGGCATACGCTTTCGGTGCCAGCCGGCCAGGTCGGGCACGAGGATATCCCCACCCAGATGGAGTTCAGGCTCGTCGATGATCCACCAGCCTCCTGGGCCACCGCTGCCATGCTGAAATGGGTTCCAGAGGTTACCTCCCAAACCCGAATAGGCGAGGGCATGTTTCGGCGCTGGCCTTGGATGAGTGTACAGCTGGCCATTCAGTATCTCGCCCACAAGATTTTCCGGCAGGGCAAGGATCTCTTCGTAGGTGGCGTCTTTATTAGCGGTTTCTGACATAGGGACTCCGCAACAATCAATTATTCATAAAGAGTTTAACAGCGAGTAGGGCGGAAAAGCGCAGCGCCTTCCGCCATTTTGCCGTTTCGCCTTATTTACTCATCATCTTTGGCTTACCGGTATCCAATCCAAATTCCAAATGACTTGCCTAATCTTCAGGATACACGCCCAACTCAACAGTGAAGAAATAAGTGCTGCCAGGCACACGGTTTCGGCGATAGTCTGGCATGTTGTGATTGGCTATGTCTGCGTTAAGTGTTGGTTTCTATTTCAAGCGACACTAACTTATTGATTTTAACGTCAATTACAACTAAAGGTAGGTCGTGAAAAATCAAGAGGTTAGATTGTTTCAACACTTAACGCAGACATAGCCTTGTGATTATGTCAGCCGATCCCATACGGCGGAAGGCGCTGCGCTTTTCCGCCCTACACGCTATGGAAAATTAATCACAGAGACTCCGATTTCTCAGGAATCTCACACATCACCGCTTCTTCTTCATCGGTAGGCGTCTTACAGAATGCGGCACCAGCGGTAATGCATCCCAGAGGCACTACCAGCAGGGTCAGGGGTACCGCGACGATGGGGCCGAACAGCAGCGAGATGGCCATGCCCTGAAAGATGGGGTCGAACAGGATCGCGAAGGCTCCCGCCATCATGGTGAGGTCGGTGACCCAGATGGGACGCATGCGGATCTGCCCGGCCAGCATCACCGCTTCCTTGACATTGACGCCCCGATGCACCTCATTCTTGGCGAAGTCCACCAGCAGGATGGAGTTGCGCACCTCGATGCCCGCCAGGGCGATGAAGCCGATCATGGAGGTGGCGGTGAATTCCGCGCTCAGCAGCCAGTGACCCGGGATGATGCCGATCAGGGTAAGAGGGATGGGGGCCATGATGATGGCGGGTTGGATGAAGTTGCCGAACTCCCACACCAGCAGGATGTAGATGAGCACCAGTGCGGCGGCGAAGGCCAGTCCCAGGTCCCGGAAAGTCTCGTAGGTGATGACCCATTCGCCGCTCCACTCGAAGCCGGTTACCGCGTCATCCGCCGGCGGGCCGGTCAGGGTGCCGCTGATCTGTACCCCATCGGGGGTCGTGTAGTTCTCCAGCTGATCCTCCACCGCCAGCATGCCGTAGATCGGCGCCCCTAGCCTGCCTTCCATCTCGCCCACCACATATTCCATCGGCCGCAGGTCCTTGTGGTAGATGATCGGGTCCTCCGGGATCTGCTGGAAGTGGCCGAGCTCGAACAGGGGGACCGTCCCGCCGGCCTCGGCAGAGATTGGCAGATTGGCCAGCCGGTTCAGTTCGGAGCGGGTGGCAAGGGGCAACTGTATGACCAGATAGGTGGGTTCCAGTTCTTTGCCACGCTTGACATCACCCAGCCGGTAGCCTCCCAGGGCCATGTCCAGGTTGCGGGTGATGGTCTCCACCGACACACCGTTGCGGCTGGCCTTCTCGGTATTCACCTCGAAGTGCCAACGCAGGTAGTCATCGGTCATGTAGCTGTCCACATCCACCAGGTTGGGGGCCTGTTCGAACAGGCTGATCATCTCCCGGGCGACTGCCCGGCGGGTCGGCTCGTCCGGTCCGTAGATCTCGGCCACCACGGTTTGCAGTACCGGTGGACCCGGCGGCATCTCCACCACCGCGATGCGTGCCCCCAGTTCCCTGGCGATTGGGGTGATTAATTGCCGGGCGGCCTCGGCGATCTGGTGGCTGCTGCGCTGCCGTTTTCCCTTGTCCCGCAACATCACCTGGATGTCGGCCTGCCAGGGTTCGGTGCGCAGGTAGTAGTGGCGTACCATGCCATTGAAGTTGAAGGGGGAGGCGGTACCTACATAGGACTGCAGGGCGGTCACCTCCGGCAGGGTACGCAGCGCCTCAACCAGTTTCAGGGTGGTGTTGGCGGTGACCGGCAGGGCCGTGCCCTCGGGCAGGTTGATCACCACGTTGAACTCCGGCTTGTTGTCGAAGGGCAGCATCTTCACCGTCACCGCCTTGAAATAGAACAGGGAGCAGGCGATAAAGAAGGCGGCGACAATAGTACCGAGGAAGATCCAGGCGAGCCGGCGATTGCTGATCAGGGGATTGATGATCGGCTGGTAGATATTGCCGATCATTTGCTGAATTCGGCGTTCCTTTTTTTCCGCTCGCTTCAGACTGTCCAGCTTGGGCCGCAGCAGGTAGGCGAACCAGGGGGTGAAGACGAAGGCGGCAAACAAAGAGAAGAGCATCGCCACCGAGCCGAACAGGGGGATGGGGAACATATAGGGCCCCATCATGCCGCTGACGAAACCCATTGGCAGCAGGGCGGCCAGCACGGCGAAGGTGGCGATGATGGTTGGATTGCCCACCTCCCGTACCGCATCGATGGCGATCCCCTTGCTGGTGTAGTCGTCATGCAGCCAGCGACGGAAGATGTTCTCCACTACCACGGTGGCATCGTCCACCAGGATGCCGATGGCAAAGATCAGGGCGAACAGGCTGACCCGGTTGATGGTGTAACCCAGGGCCCAGGAGGACCAGATGGCGATCAGGATCACCACCGGGATGATGGTGATCACCACCAGGGCCGGGCGCCCGCCGATGGTGACCCAGCAAAGGATGCTCACCGCGATGGTGGCCCCCAACAGTGAGGCCAGCAGCTCGTTGACCTTGTCGTTGGCGGTCTTGCCGTAGTTGCGGGTGATACTGGCCTGGACATTGTCGGGAATCAGTCTGCCTTTGAGACCGTCGAGCTTGTGCAGTATGGCATCCGCGACGGTGACACCATTGGAGCCCTCTTTCTTGGCGATGGCGAGGGTGACCGCGGCGGCTCCCTCGGTGACAGGCCGGTCCGTCCCGTCGGCGGGTCCGCTGTAGTAGTTCACCAGCTGGTGGGTCTCCTCCGCACCATCGATGACATTCGCTACGTCATGCACGTAGATGGGTTTGCCAAAGCGGGTGCCCACCACCAGCCGGGAGACCTCCGCCGCGTTCTTCAGGAAGTGGCCGCCGGTCACGGTGAAGTGGGTGTCGCTGATCTCCATGGAGCCAGTGGCCTGCTCGATATTCGCGCCCTGGATGGCGCCGGCAACCTGATCCAGGCTGATGCCGTGGCCGGCCAGCCTCTCTGGCAGGACCTCGATGCGTACCTGCAGTGCGCGGCCCCCGACGATGAAGCCCTGTCCGGTATCGGGTACCTCTTTCAGGCGTTGCAACACATCCGTGGCCAGGGTACGCAGGTTGGCGTCGTCCAGTTCATGGGACCAGAGGGTGATCGTGACCACCGGTACATCGTCGATCCCCTTGGGTTTCACCAGCGGCATGGACACCCCGGGAGGGATCTTGTCCAGGTTGGACTGGAGTTTGTCGTGGACCTTGACGATGGAGGGGCCGAGCTCCTCGCCTACCTCGAAGCGCGCGGTGACTATGCCCTGTTCGTGCTCGCTGGCCGAGTAGATGTGCTTGATGCCTGGGATCTCGCTCATCATGCGTTCCAGGGGGTTGATCGCGAGGCTCGCTACCTGTTCGGATGAGGCGCCCGGGTAGCTGATGAAGATATCGATCATGGGCACCAGGATCTCCGGGTCCTCCTGCCGGGGGGCGAAAATCAGCCCCAGGATACCCACGAACAGGCTGGCCAACAACAACAGAGGGGAGAGGGGGGAGTCGATGAAGCTACGCGCGATGCCACCGGCCAGACCCAATGGCGGTTCTGCTACATGCTCCAGGGCGGCATGCGTCAGAGCGGGCCGGCGTGAACGGAATTTCGGGGGTGTCTTTGACATTTACGGTTCCCTATTTCCCTGAGAAAAACTACGCGTCTATGGGTATATTATAGTCTGTTGATGGACGGGATTGATTAAGCTCATGGGAGATGGGTAAATGTATCAATACAACCCCGTCTGGAGCTATGCTTGATGATGAAATCGATATGATCTGGAGCAATTTAGATGTGGGAAATCAAACATAAAAAAACCGGTGAAGTGCTGGCAAGCATCGATGC
>CBDVCD010000200.1:0-6500 GCA_965372385.1 uncultured Gammaproteobacteria bacterium
CTCACCCAAATATGAACGTGATCTTCGGACAAATCATTTTTTCCGCGGCCCTTAGGTAGCTTTTTCATGCGAGTTACCGCGTTCTCTTTTGGTCAGCGGGAAGCGTTAGACTGAATCCCTCTTGAAAACACCCTATAGAGGGCTGGCAGCACGAACAGGGTCAGCAGGGTGCTCGATGCCAGACCACCGACCACCACAGTAGCCAGGGGTCGCTGTACCTCGGAACCGACACCGGTAGAAAGCAGCATGGGTATCAATCCTAAAGCCGCAATGGCGGCAGTCATCAGTACTGGACGCAAACGAGAGAGAGCGCCACGGAAGACCGCCTCGGAAATGGATAATCCGGCATCCGTATTCTGGTTGATGGCGTTGACCATCACCACACCATTGAGTACCGCCAGCCCGAACAGGGCGATGAAGCCGATGGATCCGGGTACCGAGAGATACTGCCCCGTCCAGTACAGGGCGGCGATGCCACCGATCAAAGCCAGCGGCACGTTGAGCATGATCAACAACGCCTGCCCAACGGAATGAAAGGCGAAATAGAGCAACAGGAAGATCAGCCCAAGGGAGAGCGGCACCACAATCATCAAGCGCTGTTGCGCGCGTTCCTGATTTTCGAACTGACCACCGAAGACCACGGAGTAGCCCGGAGGTAGATCGATCTCCTCAGCAATGCGCTGGCGCAGTTCTGCCACCAGCCCCCCCATATCACGTCCTTCCACATTGGACTGGATCACCACCCGGCGTTGTACATCATCGCGTCGGATCTGTGGGGGACCGGACTCAATAATCACCTCAGCCACATCCCCCAGTTGGACCCAGGCACCACCGGGGGACTGTAATACCAGCTGTTTCAGTGCCACGATATCCTTACGCCAGGCCTTCGCCAGGCGCACCGTGATGTCATAGCGCTCGTTCCCCTGAATGATCTGGCCGGCCTCGGTGCCGCCAATCCCGTCCGACACCAGATCCATCACCTGTGAAACAGGAATGCCATAGCGGGCCAAGACATCCCGTCGGGGGCGTATTGTCAGCTGTGCCTCCCCTGCGATCTGTTCCATCTCCACATCGCGGGTACCCTTAACCTGGCGGGCCAATGCTTCGATGGCCTTACCCTTTTCCGCCAGCATCTTCAGGTCCGGTCCGAACAGCTTGATAGCCAGCTGCGCCTTGACGCCGGAGAGCAGCTCATCCACCCGTGTCGCAATGGGTTGCGAAAAGGTGAAGAGCAGACCGGGATGCACGGACAGAGCCTCCTCGAACCGTTTCTGCAGGCCGAAACGGTCCTTGGCGCTGGTCCACTCACTGACCGGTTTCAGTCCCACATAGATTTCTACGTTGGAGACTGGCTCTGGGTCACCACCCAGCTCCGGCCGTCCCACCCGGCTGGAGGCATAGGTCACCTCCGGAAAGGTCATGAGACGTTTTTCGAGCTGTGCGGCGACGCTCAATGCCGTGTCTAGGCTGGCAGACGGGGCCAAAGTAACTCGGATGTTGATCGTGCCTTCTTCCAGCTCCGGCACGAACTCTGTACCCAGCCGCGGCAGGAGCACCATGGCGGCTGCGAACATCGCCAGAGCAACCCACACCACCAGCCATTTCACCTTTAGCGCGAACCGGAGTGCATGTCGGTAGAGCCACTCCAGAGGGAGGTACACCGGGCTGTTGCGATGTTTGACTGCACGATGAAAAGCATAAGTTGCGAGTGCTGGCATCACAACCAGCGCTACTGCGAGTGAGGTCAACATGGCCAGTACGATGGAGATGGCCATGGGCTGGAACAGCTTGCCCTCGACACCTTCCAGCGTGAACAGGGGTGCGAAGACCACGATAATGATAATGACAGCATAAAATACAGGTCGGCCCACCTCGCGGGCAGCCTCTTGGATGCGCAGGGATATGCCGTGCGGATCATGGGCTGCGTCATAGGGATCTGCATCACCCGGCGCCAGCCTCTCCTTCGCCGCTTCTTCATGGGTGGGATCGGGGTGGGAGAGGTGCTTGAAGATGTTCTCCATCATCACGACCGAGCCGTCCACCATCATGCCGATGGCGATAGCCAGGCCGCCCAGTGACATCAGATTGGCCGACAGCCCCCAATAACTCATGGCGGCCAGGGCCAGTCCCACGGAGAGAGGAACAGAGATCAATACCAACAGGGTGGCGCGGATGTTGAGTAGGAACAGCAGCAGCACCACGGCGATCAGTACGAAGGCTTCTGTGAGTGCCCGGCTTACGGTGCTCACCGCCTGTTCCACCAGATCGGCTTGATCATAGAAGGCTTCGATGGTGACGCCATCTGGCAGTGCCTGTTGGATGGCGGGTAGTCGTTCCTTGACTGCATCGATGGTCGCCTTGGTGTTGGCGCCCAGACGTTTGAGCACGATACCGGCTACGACCTCACCCAGGGGTTCCGGATTACCTTCAGTATTGCGCCGCGTCATAGTCACTGCGCCTTGCCGGATTTCACCACCGAATGTCACTTGAGCGATGTCGCCCACCCGCACCACCACACCGTCATCTTCCTTGAGCGGGATATTGGCGATATCACGCAGGCCATCCTTACCGGCCCGTAACCAGCCCACACCGCGAATCACCAGTTGTTCAGCTCCACGATCGAGATACCAGCCACCGGCGTTGCGGTTGTTGGCCTCGATGGCCTCGGCGACCTGGTCGATAGTGATGGCGTAGGCGAGTTGTTTGCCGGGATCAACTTGTACCTGGTACTGTCGTACCTCACCGCCGTAGGAGAGCACATCAGTGATGCCGTCCACCGGGAGGAGCAACAGTTTTACTACCCAGTCATTGAGGCTGCGTAGGGCGATGGCATCGTACTTTTCAGGGTTGTCGGAACGCAGGATGTATTGATAGATCTGTCCCAGACCAGAGGTGTTCGGCCCCATCTCCGGCGTACCGACGCCATCTGGAATCTGCTCCCGGGCGTCCTGCAGCCGCTCAAAAACGAGCTGGCGGGCAAAGTAGATATTGGTGCCCTCATTGAACACAACCGTGATCACAGACAGTCCGGTCTTGGAGATGGAACGGACCTCTTCCACATCGGGCAGGGCATACATTACCGCCTCGATGGGGTAAGTGATGAGTTGTTCCACCTCCTCTGCGGCCAACCCTTGCGCTTCTGTGTTGATCTGCACCTGAACATTGGTGACGTCGGGAAAGGCATCCAGATTGAGCCGCGGTATCAGGGTGGCGGCCGCACCCAGTGCAGCCACTAAACCGAGCACCACCAGTAGGCGGTTGGCCACGGACCAGTCAATAAGTCGGTTGAGCATGGTGACCTCCTAATGGTTATGCACTTCGAAACCGGACTTGGCCAGTTCAGACTGCACAAAGAAGGCCCCCTGGGTGACTACGCGGGTACCGGGTACAAGCCCTTCGATCACAGCCAGCCCCGGCAGTTGTCGGACCAGTTCCACCTCTTTTGGTTCGAACTCCCCCGGTTCCACCTCTACGAAAACCTGCCAATCTCCATCGGGACTGCGCAACACGGCTTCTTGCGGTAGGGTGAGGGCGGCCTCTCCTGATTCAGCGGTCTGGATCCTTGCCCTCACGAACTGACCGGGGTGCAATCGGTCTTCCGGATTGGAGATCTCCAGACGAATCGCCAGGGTGCGTGTTGTTTCATCCAGCGAGTGGTGTATCTGGATGACCTTACCGTCAATCCATGTTTTTGCTGCAAGCACGCGTGCAGGTGCGCCGATATTGAGGTGAGAAACGGATTCCGGTTTGATGCGGACTTCAACCCAGAGCCTGGATTCGTCGGTGAGTACAAACAATAGCTCACCGGGTTCCACCATCTGTCCGATAATGAAGCCGTCCTGAATCACAGTGCCGTCCTGGGTTGACAGCAGCGTGAAACGGCCATCAGCCCGACTGATATTATTTTCGTTGATCAGCTGGTCAGTCTGTTTGGACGTCAAGCCATAGGCCAGCAGTTTGGCCTGGGCCTGTTGAAAGGCTACCTGAGCTTCCAGATAACGCTTTTCAGAAACAACTTTCTTGCCTAATTTTTTAACTCTTTGCCACTCCTTGGCAGCGACCAATAGTTCTCCCTGTGCCTCAGACATCGAGACGCTGGACAAGGTCACAAGGGGTTGTCCCTGAGAAACACGGTTTCCGAGGCGAGCGTGGCGCTTTACAATCTGGGCTTCGATACGCGGGGTAACCTGGCTGGAAGCGTAGGCGTTAAGCCGAATCTCACCAGGCGCATCGATCTCTGTGGGAACGGGTCGAGGAGTTAAGGTTTCCACTACAATTCCGGCAACGCGGCGCTGTTCATTATTCAGGTGGACGCGGTTTTCCTCTTCATGGCCGTGTTCATCCTTTTGCTCCTCTTCATGCTCACCGCCGTGTTTTGCTTCAGCCAGTTCTTCAGCATGGTTATGCTCATGTTCTTCCGCGGCGATAAGCGGATTGATGTAGAGAAAGGCCAGGGCCAGGAGACACAGGCTCCAATTTCGAATATTCATGGTTTACTGCTCCTTTCCATCGTTAGGTTCGTAATCAGTACTTTCATGTACTACTGCTGTTGTCTCATTCAGCCATTTGTTCAAAGTGCCGGAAGCACTTAACCACTCGATCCAGGCACCCCATAGATTTCCGTGGAGTTCAACCCCGGCAATCTGGGTATCCAGTGTCTGTTGAACCTGATAAAGGTAGTCCGTGGTATTGATTTCTCCGGCCTTCCACAGGGTTTCCAGCAACCCGATGTGCTTCCGCAGACTGACTCGACCCTCGGATATCCACAGAAACCAGGCGCGTGCAATCAATTGGTAACGCTCCTGCGCACCCTGCAGTCTGGCCAGTAGATTCCGGTATGTCTGCAGCGCTTGTTGCTCTACTTGCAGTGCTTCCGCCTGTGCGGCATCCACATTACTGCGAAAATTATTTCTGACTTGAAGCGGGATGGAGAAAGAGAGCGCTACCAGGTTTTCCTGGTCTTCGCGCCCTGCTGCCAACCCGAATGTGGGGTCCGCCTTGCGCTCCTGGTCAACAGCGTGAATTTGTTGCCGAGCCGCTCGAGCCATTTGGTGGGCAGCTTGAACCTGAGGATGATTCTGAGCGAGCGCCTCTTCATCCTTGGCGCGGGGAAGCGTAGCGGGTAATTGATCGGGAAACTTGATGCCGCCATCCAGTTTCTGGCCGCTGATGCTGAAGAAATCGCTTTTGGCCTGGATTAGTTCAGCACCGTTTCCGGCATGCTGCATGACGGCTTCTGCCAGTGACAGGCGTGCCAGTCCCAACTCCGCCTGTGAGATGTCCCCGGCGGCATGACGTTGCTTAGCGAGTTTAGCAAAGCGGTCCAGTATCTCGGTGCGGCGCTTGGAAAGTGTGGTGATCTCGTGGTGAACGGCAATTCTGCCGATTGCATCGAGAAGCTCGGTTGCCTTCGTCAGACGCAGGGCTGCAACGCCTGACCGGGCTGAAGTCAGTTCCGCCTGTGCCGCATGTTCAAATGCGCTCTGTTTGTCGTGCCAGTCAATGGTCTGGCGGATGCCGAGGGTGTAAGTGCTGATGTCAGTGCGCTCAGCCTCTAATTCAAGTTCCGGATTGTTTAACGGTAGAGCGGCACCGATAAGCCGTGCCTGAGCTGCATCTACGGCAGCTTGAGCCGCCTGTATTTCCGGGTTTGTTTCAAGTGCGCGGTTGACGATGGCAGCCAGTTGTTGAACATCCTTGTCTGGGGACGATTTTGCCTTGGAAAGCGCCAGTGGCGTCCAGGCAGTAAGCGTTAAAATAGAGGCGAACAGGCCTGCACGCATGCAGATAGAAAACGGCATAATCTGAGTTCCGTTGAATCGTTAATAAACGAGAGCCTGCGATGGAAGCTAGCCTGGTAAACAGCAGACTGGCTCATAGGCAGGCGCCAGGTGAGGCGGAAATCAGGCAGCGATTGGAGGACGGAGAGGTAAGGGAGGGGAGAAGGAGATTAACGAAACAGAATATGGAATCAGTAAAATGCTGCGATCAGCGGCCAAGTTGAAAGTTTCGGCGCTGTTTAACCCAAGTAAATGTATGACCCCGTGGCAGCAGTGGTCGCAGCCGCTAGCATCGTCCGTATCGCCTGGATTAGTCGCGTGATCGCCAATAGCGTGAGTTTGATCCGTCGCCAGTTCGTTATGCACATCCGCAACCACCGCCATCCCGTAACCGAGAATGGACACGACAAGCCATGTGATTAATAAACGACGAAGCATCGGTAAATTATGAGGAATGAATCTACGCGAGCAATCTATAGTGCGCGAGTCTGTTAGTCAACCTGAAAACCGGAAGGTTCCAGCGATTATCCTTCAAACAGTGCATTGATGATCGGGCAGTTATCGACCGTATAGCTTCCCCCTTCGCACTTGACGGCCATCTCGTTCAGTGCGGTCTGCAGGCGCTTCAGATCAGCGATCTTTCTCTGCACCTCCCGGGTCTGACGCACGGCCAGGGTTTTCACTTCACCGCAGGTGTGACTTGGTTCATCAATGAACTTC
>CBDVCD010000201.1:0-6492 GCA_965372385.1 uncultured Gammaproteobacteria bacterium
GACTATCTTGTCCGTTCAACCGAGTTTGAATATGCCGAAAGTCATGTTGCCTCTTTTATTACGAGCGTTACTCAGTCAGGATACAAACGCCAGGATGATAACTCGTACATAAAGAAATCCCTGCCGCCGCTCGAATTCGAATACAGCCAGGCCGTTATCAATGAAGAGGTGCTGGAGATCGACGCCGAAAGCCTGGAAAACCTGCCTGTTGGATTGGACGGCGCAACGTACAAGTGGGTGGATCTGGACGGAGAGGGTATCTCGGGCATCCTGACTGAGCAAGCCGGCGGCTGGTTTTATAAAACGAACCTCGGGGAAGGCCGCTTCGGCCCGCTCAAACAGGTTGCGAAAAAACCCTCGCTGGCCGCGCTCGGCAACGGCCGCCAACAGCTGCTGGATCTGGCCGGTGACGGCCAACTCGATCTGGCCGAATTCGGCGGTCCCACACCGGGTTTTTACGAGCGCACCCACGATGAAGATTGGGAGCCTTTCAAGCCTTTCCTTTCCCTACCCAACATCCCATGGGATGAGCCCAACCTGCGCTTCGTGGACTTGAACGGTGACGGTCACGCCGATGTGCTGATTACTGAACACGAAGTTTTCACTTGGCATCAATCGTTGGCAGAAATGGGTTTTGCCTATGGTGAGAGGATTCCCCAGGCACTCGATGAAGAGGAAGGGCCCCGGCTCGTTTTTGCTGATGGCACGCAATCCATCTACCTGTCCGACCTTTCGGGCGATGGTTTGGCTGATCTGGTACGCATCCGGAATGGAGAAGTGTGCTATTGGCCCAATCTGGGCTACGGCCGATTCGGTGCCAGGATAACTATGGATAACTCGCCCTGGTTCGAGACGTCCGATCAGTTCGACCAGCAGCGGATCCGCTTAGCCGACATTGATGGCTCCGGTACAACTGATATTATCTACCTCAGTCACCGCGGCGTTCACATATACCTGAATCAATCCGGCAATAGCTGGAGCGAGGAACAACTCCTGAGTCAATTCCCATCTATTGACAATCTCTCCTCGATAATGGCCTTAGATCTCCTCGGCAATGGCACGGCCTGTCTGGTTTGGTCCTCGCCATTGTCGGGTAGCGTACATAAACCGATGCGCTACATCGACCTCATGGGCGGGCAGAAGCCCCACTTGCTTGTCAAAACGGTGAACAACCTGGGGGCTGAAACCCGCGTGCATTATGCCCCATCCACCAAGTTCTACCTTGCTGATAAAGCAGATGGACAACCTTGGGTGACAAAGCTGCCCTTCCCTGTGCACGTGGTCGAGAGCGTCGAAACTTACGACCGCATTAGTCGTAACCGATTCGTGACGCGTTACGCCTACCATCATGGCTATTTTGATGGCACAGAACGCGAGTTCCGCGGATTCGGGATGGTTGAACAATGGGACACGGAGGAATACGCCGCACTCAGCTCCAGCAGCGAGTTTCCTGCGGCGACCAATATTGACGCAGCTTCGCATGTTCCCCCGGTGCATACCAAGACCTGGTTCCACACCGGCGCTTATATACGCGGCGCCCGGATCAGCCTCCAATTCAAGGACGAGTACTACCGTGAGCCGGGATTGATGGACGTGCAGTTAGACGCCTTGCTTCTGCCCGATACGATCCTGCCCCCGGAGCTGACCCCGCTGGAAGAGCGCGAAGCCTGCCGCTCACTCAAAGGCGCCATGCTGCGTCAGGAAGTGTATGCCCTCGACGACACGCCCAAGGCGGCGTTCCCCTACAGCGTCACGGAACAGAACTTCACCATCCGCCGCCTACAGCCCCGCGATGGAAACCGCTACGCGGTCTTCTTCACCCATCCACGTGAGGCGATCAACTACCACTATGAGCGCAACCCGGCCGATCCGCGCATCCAGCACACGCTCACTTTAGAGGTCGATGACTTCGGCAACGTGCTGAAGGAAGCCGCCATCGGGTACGGCCGCCGCCAACCCGATGCCACACTGCCCCAACAGGCAGATCGGGACAAGCAGACCCAGACACTTATCACCTACACCGAAAATCGCGTCACCACTGCCATCGATGATGTCGCCGCTTATCCCCACGACTACCGCACACCGCTGCCGTGCGAGACCCGGACGTATGAGATGACCGGATTCAAGCCTGAAAACAACGCAACGCGCTTCAGCTTCGACGAATGGACACGCAACGGTTTTGCCTTGCCGGCGTCGGCAACGGAAATCCCTTACGAGCAGACGGCGAATAACGTCTCAAAGCAAACACGCCTCATTGAACACATCCGCACCCTTTACCGCAGGGACGACCTGACCGCTTTGCTGCCGCTCGGCGAAGTCGAGCCACTGGCCCTGCCTGGTGAAAGCTACAAACTCGCCTTCACCGCAGGGCTGTTGGCGCAGGTCTTCCAGCGCGATGGCCAAGTCTTACTGCCCAACCCCGCCGCTGTTCTGGGCGGTCAGGGTGCGGACCTGGGCGGCTACGTGGTCAGCCAGGACTTGAAGGCCGCCGGGGACTTTCCCAACACCGATCCCGACGATCACTGGTGGATCCCCGCCGGCCGCGTCTTCCTCTCACTTGAAAGCACCAATACCGCCGTTCAGGAATGGGCCTACGCCCAGAGCCACTTTTTCCAGCCGTACCGCTATCGTGATCCGTTCGGGCAGAGTGTGACCGTCACCTACGATGCCTACGACCTCCTGATGGTGGAAAACCGTGATGCACTCGATAACCGGGTCACTGTCGGCGAGCGGGATGCTGGCGGCAACAGCGATCCAAACAAACCGGGCAACGACTACCGCATACTCCAGCCTTGGCGGCTGATGGATCCCAACCGCAACCGCACACAGGTGACCTTCGATGCACTCGGCATGGTGGTAGGAACAGCGATGATGGGAAAGCCGGAGGAATCCCAGGGCGATTCGCTCGACGGCTTCAGCACCGACCTTACCGAAGCCGTCGCACTCGACCATTTGGCAAATCCGCGCACCGACCCGCATGCCATCCTCGACAGAGCCACTACACGCTTGGTCTATGACATGTTGGCCTTCCAACGCACCAAAGACCAGCCCAATCCGCAGCCTGTCGTCGTCTACATTTTGTCGCGGGAGACCCACGATGCTGCTTTGGCTCCGGGCGAACATTGCGAGATCCAGTATAGGTTCTCCTACTCCGACGGCTTCGGCCGCGAGATCCAGAAGAAGATCCAGGCCGAACCGGAGAAGATCAACGGCGTTGCCAGCCCGCCGCGATGGGTGGGCAGCGGCTGGACCATCTTCAACAACAAGGGCAAGCCGGTTCGCCAGTACGAGTCGTTCTTCAGCGCCACTCATCGCTTCGAATTTGCTGTGCAGGTCGGCGTTAGCCAGATTCTGTTTCACGACCCAATCAATCGCGTTGTCGCCACACTGCACCCTAATGACACCTACGAGAAGGTACTGTTCAATCCATGGCAGCAGACCACGTGGGACGTGAACGACACCGTGCTGGGCGACCCGCGCACCGACCCTGACATCGGGGGCTATGTTGGCGAGTATTTCAAGACCCAACCGGCCGACTGGCAGACATGGCACGCCCAGCGCATCGGCAACCCCGCGGGCGATCCGGAGCGCGACGCCGCAGAGAAGGCGGCCGGCCACGCCGACACGCCCACCATGGCACACATGGACACTCTTGGACGCACGTTTCTTACCATTGCCGATAACGGCCCGGACCCCGCCCAACCCAGCCAGCATCTCTGCTTCGCTACTCGTGTCGAGTTGGACATCGAGGGTAATCAGCGTGCAGTCATCGATGCCAAAGACCGCTTAATCATGTGTTACGATTACGACATGCTCGGCAACGGCATCCACCAGTTCAGCATGGAAGCCGGCGCGCGCTGGATACTCAACGACGCAGCCAGCAATCCCATCTGCGCGTGGGATAACCGCGGCCACGAGTTCAAGACCGAATACGACGAATTGCGCCGACCGGTTCAGTGCTTTGTGATGGGTACCAGCGGGGAATCCGATCCTCGGACCTTGGACGAGGATCTGCTGTTCGAAAGGATTGACTACGGCGAGAACCAGACCGACGACGTAGCATGCAATCTTCGTACACGAGTGTTCAAGCAATTCGACGGCGCGGGCGCGGTCACGAACAAGAGGTACGATTTCAAGGGCAATTTACTCGAAGGTACGCGCGAGATTCAGGGCGATGGTAAGACGTTGTTGAATTGGAGCAGCCCGCCCGTAGCGGGCGAAGTGTTCTCGACCAGCACGACCTATGACGCACTGAATCGCCCGGTCACAGTCACGTCGCCGGACGGCAGCGTCTATCGTCCCACGTTCAACGAAGCCAACCTGCTCGACACAATCGACGTGAACCTGCGCGGCGCGGCCGCGGCCACACCATTTGTCACCAACATAGACTACAACGCCAAAGGTCAGCGTGAGTTGATTGCATACGAAAACGGAGCAACAACCACCTACGACTACGATCCGCTCACCTTCCGCCTGGCGCATCTCAAGACTACGCGCCCGGCCAATCCCGATGCCACCGCCTCGCAATTATTCCAGCACTCGACCGGGATCCAGGACCTGCACTATACCTACGACCCGGTTGGCAATATCACCCGCATCGAAGACATCGCCCTCAAGACCGTCGTCCACGACGGTCAACAGGTCGAACCGGTAGACAGCTACACCTATGATGCTCTCTACCGCTTGATAGAGGCCGCAGGCCGCGAGCATATCGGCCAGGCCGCATTCGATTTTAGCCCGACGGACGGCAACTACCGCGACTATCAGTTCGTTGGGCGCCGCCACGCCAATGACCTCCAGGCACTGCGCAACTACACGGAGAAGTATGAATACGACGCCGTCGGCAACTTCGATGTGATGCGTCACGTCGCCAGCGGCGGCAACTGGACACGGCATTACGACTACGATGAAGTCAGTCTCATTGAAGCCGACAAGCAGAACAACCGGCTGACCAGCACCAGTATCGGAGAGACGACCGATATCTACAGCGTAGCCGGGGACGGCTACGATGCCCACGGCAACATGCTGCGCATGCCGCACCTTCCGCTAATGCAGTGGGACTTTCAAGACCAGCTGCAGGCCACGGCGCAGCAGGTGGTCAATAACGGTGGCACACCAGAGACCACTTGGTACGTCTACGATTCTACAGGCCAGCGTGTGCGCAAAGTGACTGAGTGTTATGCCCCTGCTGGCCAAATACCCACTCGTATGAAGGAGCGTATCTACCTGGGCGGATTTGAGATCTATCGTGAATATGATAACGACGAAACTTCTTCAACGCTGGAACGCGAGACGCTGCACATCATGGACGGCAAACGGCGTATCGTGCTGGTTGAGACTCGTACGCGTGGCAATGATGTCTCACCGGCGCAACTCATCCGCTACCAGTTCGGCAACCACCTCGGCTCAGCCAGCCTGGAGCTGGACAACGACGGCAAGGTTATCTCTTATGAGGAGTATTATCCCTACGGCTGCACGTCGTTTCAGGCTGTGCGCAACCAGACCGAGACGCCGAAGCGGTATCGGTATACCGGGAAAGAGCGGGATGAGGAAAGCGGATTGTACTACCACGGGGCGCGGTACTACGTGTCTTGGTTAGGGCGGTGGACGAGTTGTGATCCCGAGGATTTAGTAGATGGTCCAAACCAGTATTGCTATGGACGGAACTGCCCCACAGTGCTGGTGGATCCAAATGGCACCGATACGCTGTCCAGCTTCATGATCGACCAGATGGCGCAGGCTCGATGGCAGAACCCCGATTTGTTTGCCCAGCAACTGATTAAGAACGAAACCCAGGTCATAGCCCTGATGAATCGATGGGGATACTATAGTTACTCGCAATCTGCTGAGGGAGCTCTTCGGGCGTTCGACGCCGCACATTTGAATTGGGCTATGTCTTTCGAGGGAGGTAATTACAACCTCTATATGTATCCACCTGTATTGCCGGATCCGAATGAGCAAATCCTGGCGGCCCTCCCGGACGGTACCGGCTATATCGGCACCCACAGAGGTTATGAGGGAGCTTACAATCAACAGATTGCCCAAAGAAACCTGCAAACCCTGAGCAATATCGCCGGTGGACCTCTTGGTGCAATAGGATACCTGATAGGTGGCGAACGCGGTTCTGACCTGGGTGCTGCAGCAGATGGTGTAGTGTTATCATTCGGGGCAATGGCCGGGCACAGATCATATAACAAGTCCCTTAGTCGGTCTGCGTCTCCCAGCACTTATAATCGGCCTGCAATTGTCCGGCAGGCAAATCCGGCAACAGCTCCACAAGGAGGTTCGGGCCGCACCTTACCTACTAATCTACGCCACCATGGACTGACAACCGTTGAGACCCGCTTGTTGAAGCACGTGCGAGGAAAAATGTTTAATCTACCCGCCAAGCCAACCAAATCCAAGGGGGCTATTGTTGGAGTGCTGATATCTGAGAACCTAGAGGCGATCCCGCTACGAAGCGGTGGAGATCCGGGCAAGTGGGCTGGCGGT
>CBDVCD010000202.1:0-6477 GCA_965372385.1 uncultured Gammaproteobacteria bacterium
TTCAACACTTAACGCAGACATAGCCTTAATAAATGCCCCTTAAATTTTCTAGTGCCTCCATTGCTCCATTAATTTGATGCAGGCACGATTGAGTTGATGGGCCCTTTCTTCCGAGTCGGCTTCGTTGTAACAGCGAAGTTCAGGTGCATTACCTGAGGGGCGAAGATGGATGACTTCGTTGTTGCTGAAGGTGATTCTCAAGCCGTCTGTTGCATCTACCGATGTTGGTTGCCCCGCTATATTGCCAAATAAGGAGGCAATTTTATCCTTATCTTTGGAAAAATTCCCTGTTGTAAGCTTGTTCAAGATGGATTGACTCAATTCGGTAGGAAAATCCTTCAAGCGGTCGCTGGCGGTGAAACGTTTGGGCAGTTGTTCGAGTAGACCGGAGATTGTAGTTTGTTCCAGTTGAGCGAGCATGAGTACGCACAAGGGTACGATGGTAGCGTCCCGTGTAGGAAGCGGCGATAAGGTGTTTCCTGAAACTAAAATTTCATTACCCTGCAGAAACCCGCCGTTCGCTTCATAGCCAACAACTGTCCCCATTCCTGCAGCCTGATTCATGGCGTCTATAACGTAAGGTGATCCGATGCGAGTTCTGACCACTTCCTTGAAGAACGTGCTCTTTTCAACAACAGTATTGCAACTGATTGGTGTGACCACAATGTCGGCACCGAGATATTTAGCGCAGAGAATGCCTGCTATATCACCGCGAAGCCAGTTTCCTTGTTCGTCACTGATCAAGGGCCGGTCCCCATCCCCATCAGTCGAAATGATGCAGTCAAAGTGATGTTCCTTTGCCCATTGCCTGGCCAAGACAACATCCTCTGGTCGAATGGCCTCGGTATCGACTGAGACAAAGGAGTCTGATCGCCCAAGTGAAGTGACTTCAGCGCCAAGCCCTGTCAGTATGTTACGTAGGCAATCCCTGGCGACAGAGGAGTGTTCATAGAGGCCGAGATGCTTTCCCTGTAGACAGTGTTCGGGAAAAAAATGCAGGTAACGCTCGATGTAGTGTTTCTCGGCATCGAGCGAGATCGGGGGTAGAGCTGAATCACCAATAAGCGAACCGTCTGGGTTGAATCGCGTTTCTGGTATCTTGACGATCTCCTCTTTTATCCTTTGTTCGTCCTCTTTTAGGATCTCGCCATCGGCTTTGTTGAATTTAATCCCATTCCTGTCATCAGGAATGTGGCTGCCGGTCACCATGATGGTAGGAATGCTGGTGTATAGCCCGTATAAAGCTATCGCTGGAGAGGGAATCTTTCCATAATTGACAGGCGTGAACCCAAAATCAATGATTGCAGTGCAAACTGCCTGCATTATCCGATCTGTGCTGTTTCTGAGATCCCCGGCAATGCCCACGCTAGCGCCAGTCTTCAAGTTGAACTGTTTGGCCAGATATTGGAGAAAACCTGTTGTGTAGGCCCAGCAGACTTCATCTGTCATTGCTGTCACTGGGCCCCTGACCCCACTGGTGCCAAATTGAACACCGCTCTTCTGCATCAGGTCGGAGATCTTGATCTTCATGTCGTTGGTCGAGATAGTTATCCTAAAGTTTCTTGAGAGATCGTCACTTCGTGTCTAAGTGTTACAGTTAACACAAGACTGCTTGTACGGTCTACGAGTAAGGTATGATACTGGGTTTTACTGGTTAAGTTGAAGCTGTACTTTGGCTGCCAGGCTATTGGTTGGTGATATTATTTTTCTAAATGAATTAGGTGATTAGGTACAAAGCTCAGCAGCCGCATTTCCACCCCCATCCTAACCTTCCCCCTCCAGGGGGAAGGAATCAGGCATTGCTGTCTGCTGAGCTTTGTATCTAATCACCATGAATTAAAGGATAGTTAAGTGATCCCTGTTATTCTCTCTGGTGGTACTGGCACAAGATTATGGCCACTCTCACGGGCCCATCGCCCCAAACAGTTCATCCGCTTGGTGAATGATCTGAGCATGTTCCAGAACACTGTTGATCGTGTGAATGGTTTTAAGGATATCGAACCACCCATGGTGGTCTGTAATTTAGACCATCGTTTTCTGGTGGCCGAGCAGCTGCATGAGATAGGGCAGGATAAAAGGCGGATCCTACTGGAACCGGTCGGCCGTAACACCGCACCAGCCATTGTGGCTGCCGCGCTTTGTGCAATGACTGATACTGCCGATGAACAACCCGGGGAGAGTGATCCCATTCTGTTAGTCCTGCCGGCAGACCATGACATCGCTGATTTAGAGAGCTTCCGGCAGGCGGTAGAAGTGGCAGTGAAACACGCAGAGAGCGGCGCGCTGGTGACATTTGGCGTAGTTCCGCAACGGGCGGAAATCGGATATGGATATATCCAGGCGGCCGAGGCGGCGCTGCAAGCCGACGATGTAGCTCGGCCAGTGGCACGGTTTGTCGAAAAGCCTGACTATGAAACTGCTGAGGCCTATGTGGCCTCCGGTGACTACTACTGGAACAGCGGTATGTTCATGTTTCGGGCGTCTGTCTTGCTGCAGGAGATGGAGGAGTTCGCCCCCGAGATCGTAAAGGCAGTGGCTGCAGCAGTGAAGCAGTCAGTCAAAGATACCGATTTTATCCGCTTGAATGCGGATGAATTCAGTGCCTCACCCGCGGATTCCATCGATTATGCGGTGATGGAAAAAACGGATAAGGCGATGGTGGTGCCACTCGATGCTCATTGGAATGATGTGGGCTCCTGGACGGCGCTATGGGAGATAGGCGAGCAGAATGAGCAAAACAATGTCATTTCAGGTGATGTCTATACCCACGATGTGAAAAATTGCTATATCCGGGCAGAGACGAATCTGGTTGCAGCGGTCGGACTCGATGGTCTGATTATCGTGGAGACAGCCGATGGCATCATGATTGCCGATAAAGACCGGGCGCAGGATATCAAGCTCATCGTTGATAAGCTTAAGACCGACAAGCGTTGTGAAGTGGTTCATCATCGCAAGGTCTATCGGCCCTGGGGGTACTATGATTCCATTGGTATCGAGGATACCTTTCAGATCAAGCGGATTCTGATCAATCCTGGGTCAAGTATTTCCCTGCAGAAGCACTATCATCGCTCCGAACACTGGGTCGTGGTTTCCGGCACGGCAGAGATCACCCGGGGCGACGAAACCTTTATTTTGACGGTGAATCAGTCGACCTACATCCCGCTGGGAACGGTCCACCGCCTGAAAAACCCGGGCAAGATTCCTCTGGAGATTGTCGAGGTCCAGTCAGGTAGTTACCTGGGTGAAGACGATATAGTACGTATTGAGGATGAGTATGGAAGGGAGAAGGAAGAAGGCTAAGTTGCAAGCTGATGGTAGTCGTTTATGCGCTCTGTCTATGTCTGAGAGTTCTGCAGGTAAAAGCTTACAAGCATTTCAGCAGGGACTTACCGCATCGGAAACCGATCACCGTCTAATATTTCCTACACCAAGGATGAATATTCCGCATTGGATGCGAACAGGGAGGTTCCATGGGATGAAGGGATAAGAAAGGATGACGGAGTACTAGCTTGATGAAGAGAGCCAACTGCGCAGCAACACCAAGCCTCCCCCAGCTCCCAATCCACCGCCAAGCAGGGTCGCGGTGGTTGCCGGGATCAGAGCGCCAGAGCCAAACACCAGTAACAGCGTTCCACTCAACAGCATGGTGCTGCCAGCGATGACAGCCAGGTTGTTACGGTTATTCTGGTTGAGGTCTTTGCGTAACTGAATCAGCTCGTCCGATTTCCAGTTCAGTTCAAGCTTGCCGGCCTCGGCATCGTGGATCAGCTTGTGGATCTTGCCTGGCAGATCGGGCAGGTGTTCGCCGAATTTTGGCAGGTTTTCCTTGATCTTGCGGAGAAAGGCCTCGCCGCCGATCTGTTCGTTCATCCAGCCTTCAAGGAAGGGTTTGGCGGTGGACCAGAGGTCCAGTTGGGGATAGAGCTGGCGTCCGAGGCCCTCGATATTGAGCAAGGTTTTCTGCAACAGTACGAGCTGGGGTTGTACCTCCATGTCGAAGCGCCGCGCGGTCTGAAACAGGCGCAACAGAAAGTGGCCGAAGGAGATCTCGCTCAGGGGCCTTTCGAAGATCGGCTCACAGACTGTGCGGATGGCGGATTCAAACTCCTCAACCCGGGTACTTTTCGGTACCCATTCGGATTCGATATGCAGTTGCGCTACCCGCTTATAGTCCCGGTTGAAGAAGGCGAGCAAGTTCCCCGCCAGGTAGTGTTTGTCCTGCTCGGTGAGGGTGCCCATGATGCCGAAGTCGACCGCGACGAAACGCCCGCTGGGTTCGACAAAGATGTTGCCCGGGTGCATGTCAGCGTGGAAAAAGTTGAATTTGAAGACCTGGGTGAAAAAGATCTTCACGCCCCGCTCGGCGAGCAGCTTCATGTCGATGTTCTGGGTGCGCAGCTTCTCGGTGTCCCCGATGGAGATGCCGCCGATACGCTCCATCACTAAAACATTCTTGCGCGCCAGCTCCCAGTAGATCTCCGGAACATAGAGCGATTGGCTGTTGAGGAAATTCCGTCTGAGCTGGGAGGCGTTGGCGGCCTCACGCATCAGATCCAGTTCGTCGAAGATGGTCTTTTCATACTCTTCGATCACCTCGATGGGGCGCAGTCTCCGGCCCTCTTTCCAGTACCTCTCAGCCAGTCTGGCGATGGTGAAGAGCAGGTCCACATCCCGGCGAATGATCTTTTCTATATTCGGTCGCAGCACCTTGACCACCACGGGGGTGCCGTTGTGCAGCTTGGCGGCATGCACCTGGGCGATGGAGGCGGAGGCAAGCGGTGTTTCACTGAACTCCTGGAGGGCCTTTTCCACCGGTTGACCATAGGCCTTTTCGATAATGGATCTGGCCTGCACGCCCGGAAAGGGGGGTACGCGATCCTGCAGCTTTGCCAGCTCTTTCGCCAGATCGTCGGGCAGAAGATCGCGGCGGGTGGATAGAATCTGGCCAAATTTAATGAAGATAGGCCCCAGATCCTCCAGACTGCGGCGGATCCGCACCGGGTAGGGCGAGCGATCCTTGCGCAACCAGTACCAGGGGGAGAGGAAGAGGAGAAAGCGTATCGGCCGAAACAGGTGAGTGGCAAGGATGACCTCATCCAATCCGTGACGTAGCAGCACCAGATTGATGTGGGCGAGCCTGATTACCTGTGAAGGACGGATCACTGAGTAGTCTCGCTGTCAGTGAGCCGTCTGCGTAACCGTTCGAGACGGGCGGTGAGGCGCTCAACGTCATCCCTTAACCGATCGACATCGGTCAGGAAGGGCTCGATTTCATAGCGACTGGGCAAAAGGCGAAGCTCCTCTTGCAGATACTCCTGCAGATTGAGGCCGGCTGTGTTGCGAACATGTTCACCCCAGGCAAAAAAGCCGCGTGCCATGTTGCCCAATTCATGGGCAACCACATCACCGGTCACCTTGGAGAGCTGTTCCTCCCAGTCGATATCGAGGCCCGAGAGAAACTCACTAAATTGATGGGCCAGGCCTGAGTCGCCCTCGATTTCTACCGCACCGCTGAAGAGCTGATCGGCACTCTCCTGGCGAGAGCGCATGCGGGCCAGGTCGAGTGGGGTGCCACGCAGGATGCAGTCGGGCTCGGCCTCAAAGTGACTGAATACCTGTATGCCACCGGGATCAGGGATCACGAACAGAGAGAGTGCAAGCCCCACCAGTTCCAGTTTGATCACCCTTCCATGCATCGCCTCCAGCCGGGGCGGTGCTTCCGGGTCAAGCTGGATGGCCTGGTTGAGCAGCAGCTCAATGGCGGCGAATGTAGCGGCACTGATGGTCATGATCAGGTCAGTCAGACGATTGGAGATGACATCTTACAGTTTGTAGCCCCGATGGATCGCGACGATGCCGGCGGTCAGATTGAAAAAGTCACAGCGTTCGAAGCCGGCCTGCTCCATCATCATTTTGAGGGTCTCCTGGTCCGGGTGTATACGGATCGATTCGGCCAGATAGCGGTAGCTCTCTTCATCGCCGGTAATCAGTTTGCCGATCTTTGGCAGCAGGTTGAAGGAATAGAAATCGTAGATCTTCTCCAACGGCTTGAGGGTCGGCTTGGAGAACTCCAACACCAGTAGGCGACCGCCTGGTTTGACCACCCGGAATATAGCGTTCAGTGCCAGTTGTTTGTCGGTAACATTGCGCAGACCGAAACCAATGGTTACGCAATCGAAGTGATTATCGGGAAATGGCAGGTGCTGGGCATCAGTCTGCACATAACGCAGATTTTTTACCCGGCCCTCATTCAGCATGCGGACGCGGCCCTGCTCCAGCATGGCGGCATTGATGTCGGAAAAGATTACCAGACCGTTAGGCCCAGCCAGGCCACTGAAGCGAGAGGAGAGATCCCCCGTACCCGCGGCCAGGTCGAGTACGCGCTGACCCCGGCGCACACCGGATAACTCGATGGCTTGACGTTTCCACAGGCGGTGCACGCCAAACGACATCAGGTCGTTCATCAGGTCATATTTA
>CBDVCD010000203.1:0-6474 GCA_965372385.1 uncultured Gammaproteobacteria bacterium
GTGACCCCCGCCTTCGGAGGGCGGTACTCTATCCAGCTGAGCTACGGGCGCAATAATAAATCAGTCTCAAGCAACCTTCCATGGTGCTCCGATCCGGCCCGGCACCCCTGCCGGGCGTTTGCCTGACTTCCTTTGTCCACTGGACAAAGGGTTCTGGCTCACCCAACTGACTGCGGGCGTTTTGCGAGGCCGACGTAGTTTACCCGTCTGCTGGTATGGCGTCCAACGTCCTGGTCGCTCTTTTTCGGTGCAAAAGGTATAATCTACTAATTTTCTGAATAAACGCCCAACGAGCTGGGCCTGACATACCGGAGGACGATACCGTGCACACCACTGTTGTATCAAAAATCACACTTGCAGGTGCTATTACGCTGCTTTCTGCATCCTACACCTTTGCAGAGGAGCGAGCCGACGTGTTGGAACGTATCGCCCCGATTGGTAATGTAACTGTCGAGGGTCAGGCTGCGCCAGCCCCTGCCCAGGAGGCCGCTCCTGCCTCGGTTGCCGTGGCTGAACCCGCTCCGGTGGCTGAGCCTGCCCCCGCTGTTGCTGAAGCCGCCGCACCAGCCGATGCCGGTGGCGATGCCCTGTCCCTGGCTACCTCCAGTGGCTGCATGGGCTGCCATCAGGTTGAGGTCAAGGTGGTCGGTCCGTCCTACAAAGATGTTTCAGCGAAGTACAAGGGCGATGCCGGTGCTATCGATATGTTGGTGAATAAGGTCATGACCGGTGGTTCCGGCACCTGGGGCGAGATTCCCATGCCGCCCAACGCCCATCTGGGTGAGGCCAGTGTCCGCACCATCGTGGAGTGGGTGCTGACCCTCTGATTGAGACTCGGTAACAGATCGCACACAGAAAAACGTCTCTCTGGTGAAACCTGGGAGGCGTTTTTTTGTGTCTCCATCTTATTGGCGACAGGTGGAGAGTGTCATGACAGGCATTGTGCCTTGGTTTCCCCCATCCCGGCCTTCCCCCGAGGGGGACGGGGAGCTTGACCGAAGCATCGTAGCCCGGGTGCAACCCGGGTTGATTGCCACCCAACCCCCGGGTTACGCGAAGCTCCACCCGGGCTACCAAATCCCCCCGCCTGGGGCAGGGGATCGTGATGGCTTCATGGGGATCAGGAGAGCATCGCCTTCATGTTCGCCAGATGGGCCGAGCCCCGCTCCTGCTTCTGCTCTTTTGAAAGTGCGCTGTTTCTCCCCTCCCAGACCAGGTCCTCTTCCGGCAGCTCCTGCAGGAAACGGCTGGGTTCGCAGCGTACCAGCTCGCCATAGCGCTTGCGTTTCGCCGCATAGGTCATGGTGAGACTGCGCTGGGCGCGGGTGATGCCCACGTAGGCGAGGCGGCGCTCCTCCTCGATGTTCTCGTCCTCGATGCTGGTGCGGTGGGGCAGCAGTTCCTCCTCCATGCCCACCAGGAAGACATGGGGGAACTCCAGTCCCTTGGCTGAATGCAGGGTCATCAGGTGGACCTGATCATCGCCGCTCTCCTCTTTCTGCCGTTCCAGCACATCCATCAGGGTCAGGTGGTTGACCATCTCCGCCAGGGTCTTCTCCTGCAACTCACCGTTCTGTAGGGCGTTGAGCCACTCCAGCAGCTCGTTGACGTTCTCCATGCGTCGCTCCGCTACCGCATCGCTGCTGCTGTTCTCCCGTACCCAGTCGTCGTACTGGATCTCGTTGACCAGGGCCCGGATCACTTTGACCGGGTCCTCGTTGTTCGCCCGTTGGGTGAAGTGGTCGATCATTTTCGAGAATGCCTCTAGCCGTGCATAGGGACGGTTTGAGAGCAACGACTGCAGCCCGAGCTCGCCACAGGCCGGCAGCATGCCGATCTCCCGCTGCTGGGCATAGGCGCCGAGTTTCTCCAGGGTGCTGGGGCCGATCTCCCGGCGCGGGGTGTTGACGATGCGCAGGAAGGCGGTGTCGTCATCCGGGTTCGCCAGCAGCCGCAGGTAGGCCATGATGTCTTTTACCTCGGTGCGGGAGAAGAAGGAGGTGCCGCCGCTGAGGAAGTAGGGGATGTTGTGGGTGCGCAGGGTCTTTTCGAAGATCCTCGCCTGGTGGTTGCCCCGGTAGAGGATGGCGTAGTCACCATGGCTGGTCTTGCTGGTGAACTTGTGGTGCAGGATCTCGGAGACCACCCGCTCCGATTCGTGTTCGTCGTTGCGGCACTCCAGCACCCGCAAGGGTGCGCCGGGACCCAGCTCGCTCCAGAGGCGCTTTTCGAACACATGGGGATTGTTTTCGATGAGTCGGTTGGCGGCCTTGAGGATACGCCCGCTGGAGCGGTAGTTCTGCTCCAGCTTGATCACCTTGAGTTGGGGGAAATCCTCCTGCAGGCGGGCCAGGTTCTCCGGCCGTGCGCCGCGCCAGGCGTAGATCGACTGGTCGTCGTCCCCCACCACGGTGAAGGCGGCGCGTACCCCGACCAGTAGTCTGACCAGCTCATACTGGGCCAGGTTGGTATCCTGGTACTCGTCCACCAGCAGGTGGCGGATACGATTCTGCCAGTTATCCAGGGCCTCCGTGTCCTCCCGGAAGAGACTCACCGGCAGCAGGATCAGGTCGTCGAAGTCCACCGCGTTGTAGGCCTTCAGGTGTCGCTGATAGCTGGCGTAGAGCAGGGCCTGAGCGGTATCCAGTTCGTCCTGGGCCTGCTTGAGGGCCTGTTTCGGGCTGATCAGGTCGTTCTTCCAGGCCGAGATACGCCACTGGGCGGTGGAGACCACGGCCTCATCGCCGCTGTTCTGTTTGCGCAGCAGATCCTTCAACAGGGTGGCGCTGTCTTGATCGTCGAAGATGGAGAAGCCGGGCTTATAGCCGAGTCGTTTCAGTTCACGGCGCAGGATGTTCAGGCCCAGGGTGTGGAAGGTGGAGATGCTGAGTCCTTTTCCCTTGCTGCCGCCCAACTGCTTGCCGACCCGCTCCTTCATCTCCCGGGCTGCCTTGTTGGTGAAGGTGACCGCGGTGATATGCCGGGGCTGGATACCACACTGTTCCACCAGGTAGCCGATCTTGCGGGTGATCACTCGGGTCTTACCGCTGCCGGCCCCGGCCAGTACCAGCAGCGGGCCGTCGATGTAGCGTACAGCTTCCCGTTGCGCCGGGTTAAGGTTACTCATGTCATTGTTGCCGTTTGAGGCGGAACAGGGCGGAGATATCTTCGTCGCCATGACCCGCATCCAGCAGCCGGCGGTAGTCTGCCAGGGTTTTCTCGGTCAAGGGCAGGGAGATGCCCCGGGCCTCCGCCATCTGGCGGCAGATCTCCAGGTCCTTGTGGTGCAGGGCGAGCTTGAAGCCGGGCTCGAAGCGGCCCTCCAGCATGGATTTTCCCCGGTGATCGAGAAACCAGTTGCCGGCCGCGCCGCCGCTGATCACCTCGATGACCTGCTGCATATCGAGTCCCTGGGCCTGACCGAAGGCCAGCGCCTCGGTGACCGCCTGGTTGATGCCGGCGGCCATGATCTGATTCACCGCCTTGGTGGCCTGGCCGGCGCCGACCGGTCCCATATGAGTGACCGCACGGGTAAAAGACGCCAGGGTTGGGCGCAGCCGGTCGAGGCGGGCGGCATCGCCCCCTGCCATCATCACCAGAGTGCCATTACGCGCCCCCTCGCTGCCACCGGACACCGGTCCATCGATGAAGCTAGCCCCTTGGGTTGCCACCCGGCGGGCCGCCTCACGGGCGGTCTCCACGCTGACGGTGGAGCTGTCCAGCAGGGTTTGCTCCGCCGTGAGGGTCGGAGTGATCCGCTCGATCACCTCCAGCAGGTCCGCATCGGTGGAGACGCAGGTGATGATCAGCTCGGCCTGGCTGGCAATCTCAGTGATCTCATCGACCATGGGAAACCTGGTGTCAGTGGTTAAATGTTCGACCCGTTGCCGGGTGCGGTTCCAGGCGGCAATGAGTGCGCCCTGCCGGAGCAGGTTCAGCGCCATGCCGCTGCCCATGGCGCCAAGACCGATGATACCGGTTTTCAACAGATTGCTAGGGTTCGACATGCAATTCAGGGTTTAAGATTGGGGAGTGAGCGGGGCAGATTACGCAGGCTGGAAGGCTATTTCAACACCCTGTGCGTGTTAGGGCCACGGAAAAAAAGATTTGTCCTATCTCACGCCCCTCTTCGGGCAATTTTTGGACGATTTTCAATCGCAAATTCCTCAAATTAGCCCAGCTACGCCGCACAGGGAGGTGCCAGTGTCGCGAGAGGCAGGATGCCGGTAGCGATGTCTTGCGGATTTACTCAATCAAATCGCCCAAATCTCACCCAAATATGAACGTGATCTTCGGACAAATCATTTTTTCCGCAGCCCTTATGTTTCGTCAGTCGCAAGTTTGCTTGGTATGATGCACTGTCAGCGAAAATAAAAGTGCCGTAGGAGTAGTAGTCCGGCCAGGTAGGAGAGCAGGTATATGCCAACTGTATGTTACGTAAAGTATTTCAAGTGTATGGCCATCCCAGCCCTGATGCTGTGGAGCCTGCAGTCCTTCGCCGAGGTAGCCGAGGCAACGCTCCCGGAGCCCC
The DNA here is from genome assembly GCA_965372385.1 of uncultured Gammaproteobacteria bacterium. Classification (GTDB taxonomy): domain Bacteria; phylum Pseudomonadota; class Gammaproteobacteria; order Chromatiales; family Chromatiaceae; genus JASJBU01. The sequence continues at coordinate 4,532 of CBDVCD010000203.1, forward strand.
CTGACGCCCCGGAACCACCGGAGATACCCCCAGCGCTGGTGGATGGGGCGGCCATAGAACCGGATGTGACCATCATCAAGAAGGAAGAGGGCACCATCTACGAATACCGCATAAATGGTCAGCTCTACATGGTGAAGGTGCAGCCGGAGGTCGGGCCCGCCTACTACCTGGTGGATCGGGATGGGGATGGTGAATTCGACTCCCGTTCCTCGGATCCCACCAATATCTCCGTCCCTCAGTGGATTCTATTGCGCTGGTAGCTGTTTAAGCTATTCAGCAGCCCCGGTAATTCGTGGCTGCTGAATAGTTACGTAGATTTTATATGAGATGACGCAACTCCTTTACCGCCTGGCGGTGCTCTTCGAGGATATCAATGAGTGGCTGGGCAGGGCGGTCTCCTGGCTCAGCCTGTGCATGGTCCTGGTCACCTTCTTTGTCGTGGTGATGCGCTATGTCTTCGATCTGGGTTGGATCTGGCTGCAGGAGTCGGTCACCTTCATGCACGCTGCCCTGTTTCTGGTGGGTGCCTCTTACACCTTGAAACACCAGGGACATGTGCGGGTCGATATCTTCTATCAGCGTTTTTCGCCCAGGTTGCGCGCCTGGGTCGATCTGCTTGGCACTCTGCTGCTGCTGTTGCCGGTGTGTGTCTTTATCTTCACTGTCAGCTGGGACTATGTGACCCAGTCATGGGCGCTACATGAGGGTTCCCGGGAGGCGGGTGGACTGGATGGGGTCTATCTGCTGAAGGCGCTGATGCTGGTGATGGCGGGGCTGCTGGTATTGCAGGGTCTGGCGATGGCGATTCGTGCCCTGCTGGAGCTGACCGGTCACCCTCCGTTGAAGTTGGACGAGGCGGGGTCGTGAGTCCGGAGATAATCCCCCTGCTGCTGTTTCTGGCGGTCTGTCTGGTGCTGTTGCTGGGCTATCCGGTGGCCTTCTCCCTGGGTGGCACCGCGCTCGCCTTCGCCTGGATCGGTGGTATGACCGGTTATTTTGACGGCGCTTTCCTGCAGGCATTGCCTAATCGTCTCTACGGCATCATGACCAACCAGACCCTGATTGCAGTGCCCCTGTTTGTCTTCATGGGGGTGATGCTGGAGCGTTCCCGGGTAGCGGAGAATCTGCTCGACACCATGGCATCCCTGTTCGGGTCGCTACGTGGTGGCCTGGGCATCTCCGTGACCCTGGTAGGCATGCTGCTGGCGGCCAGCACCGGGATCGTGGGGGCGACCGTGGTGACCATGGGGCTGCTCTCCTTGCCCACCATGTTGCGGCGCAACTACGACCCGGCTGTTTCCGCCGGCATCATCTGCGCGGCGGGGACCCTGGGGCAGATCATTCCCCCCTCCATCGTCCTGGTGCTGCTGGGTGATGTGCTCTCCGCCGCCTATCAGCAGGCCCAGCTTGGTATGGGGGTCTTCTCTCCGGATACGGTTTCGGTGGGGGATCTGTTTGTCGGGGCGATTATCCCCGGCATGCTGCTGGTGCTGCTCTATCTGCTCTATCTGGTGGGGTTGGCTCTGCTCAAGCCTGATTCCGTGCCTGCAATACCTGAGACTGAGCGTGAGCAGGACAAGCGACAACTGCTGTTGCGGGTCCTGAAGGTGCTGGTGCCACCATTGCTGTTGATCTTCGCTGTGCTGGGATCGATCCTGGGTGGTCTGGCCACGCCCACGGAAGCGGCTTCGGTGGGGGCGATCGGGGCCATGCTGCTGGCGCTGAGTCAGCGGCAGCTCAAACTGGAGACCCTGAAGGTGGTGATGTTAGGCACCACCAGGATCACCAGTATGGTATTCATGATCTTTATCGGCGCCTCACTCTTCTCCCTGGTGTTTAGGGGCTTCGGCGGTGACGAGGTGGTGACCGATCTGTTGACCGATCTGCCGGGCGGTGTGATCGGGGCCATGCTGGTGGTGATGCTGGTGATGTTTCTGCTGGGC
>CBDVCD010000204.1:0-6469 GCA_965372385.1 uncultured Gammaproteobacteria bacterium
ATTCACCGATGGGGTCTTCAGTACCACCTTCCGGTCGGTTTCTGTATCCAGTGCGAGAAACACCTCGCTACGGCTGCTGGCGTGCAACTCCCGCAGGATTTTGTAGCCATCGATAGTGACACCGACGCTGAGGTCAGGGGGGAAGGGCAGATCAGAGACCCTTCTCAGAATGTCATCCTCGGTCTCTTGCGGCAGTTCCAGTACACGGATCAGCTGGCAGCTGACATTGTCGTTGCTGCCGTGGGCCATCGCCGTTTCCACCAGGGTGTTGGCGCAGGCCTGCAGATTGTGGTCCTGTACCCGGAGGATCTTCACCATCTCCTGATGGGTCAGGAAGTCGTGCACCCCATCCGTGGTGAAGAGAAACAGGTCACCGGCCTCCACCGTGATCGAGTGATAATCGATATCGATATGCGGGTCGGCGCCCATGGCGCGGGAGAGAAACTCCCTCTCTTTCGATACCCAGACCCGGTGGTCACGGGTGATCTGTTCCAGGTTGCCATTCTGGGAATGATAGATGCGTGAGTCGCCGATATGTACGATGTGCGCCGTGGTGGATTTGAGCACCATGCCACTGAAGGTGGTGACCATGCCCATTGCCGAGTCATACAGGGACTGTCCCTGTCCACAGAGCCAGCGATTCAGCGAACCCAAAACCTTGCTGGCGGAGGTCTTGACGGTCCACGACTCCGGGGTGCTGTAGTAGTCGGTCAGGAACCCTTTGACACAGACCTGACTGGCGTGACCCCCCCCCTCACTTGAGCTGACGCCATCGGCAATGGCCGCGGCCACGCCTTTGGTGAGCAGCAAAGTACTGTCAGGCACGCAGACATCGCAACTGTCGTCGTTGTTGTCTTTGATCCCTGCCTCGCTACGGAAGGCGTAGTCGATTGTTAGTTTGTTGCTCATTCAAGGTTCGGTGGTGGTGTTCTGAATTAGAGAACCAATCATCTCGCTATGTTGGCCGCCATCCAGCTCAACGACAAGCATCTTCTCGAAACAGACAAAATCAACAATGAATTGGTCAATGGGGCATTGGCGGCGGAATTTACAACCATGGATTTGTTTGCGTCTTAAACGATGCCAGAGTTTCTGTTCGGCTTCAGTAAGATTTTTTCTTAATCGTTTTGCGAAGACTGTACGTTGTTTGTTGTTCAATTCGCCCCCTCCCTAGGCCCTCGGCTTTGGCTTCCTGCGTCACTCTACCACCTCCATCCCTGGAGGCGTCCCCCGTGGGGGGGAGGGGAATTCTAGTCTCTTTCTTATCTTGTCATACAGTGTTTCATGTTTGCAGATCCTCTGGAAGATTCTTTCCCTCCCCCTGCTGGGGGAGGGCCAGGGAGGGGGTGATCAAACAAACCAATCAAGTCACATCGATCATCTGCACGCTGCCGTCTTCCATGACCTCAGCGGTCTGGCCTGCAGGCTCATCCAGGAAACGGACGGCAACCAGGACAACCAGGGCCGCGCCGGCGATCACCATGAAGAAGATCTGCGGCGAAACAAAGGAGAAGACCGTGAGGAAGGTCACTGCACCCACGCTGCCATAGGCGCCGGCCATGCCAGCCACCTGGCCTGTCATGCGGCGCTTCACCAGGGGCACCATGGCGAAGACTGCACCTTCACCCGCCTGTACGAAGAAGGAGCAGGCCATGGTGGCAATCACGGCCAGGGCCAATGGCCAGCCGGAAGTGATCTGACTTAAGATGAGGTAACCGACTGCCAGACCGGCGATCAGCAAAGTCAAGGTATTTCGGCGGCCGAACTTGTCACTGAACAGGCCGCCGCTGGGACGAGCCACCAGGTTCATGAAGGCAAAGCCGGAGGCCAGCAAGCCAGCCTGCACAATAGAAAGGTCAAAGGTATCCTTGAAGAAAAGGGGCAGCATGGAGACCACCGCCAGCTCGGAGCCGAAGGTGACGAAATAGGCCAGATCGAGGATTGCCACCTGCTTGAACTTGTAACGGTGGATCTCCGGAATATCTTTAGTAAAGACATGCTTGTTGATGCGCCAGACCTGGGAGGTCTGATAGGCGTAAAGCGCCAGCAAACCGATATAGATACTGCTGGTGATGACACCACCGAGGATCTTCAGATTATCCGGTCCCAATTTCCAGGTCAGCACCGCCAGGGCGGCATACATGGGGATGTTCATCAGCAGATAGAAGAAAAAATCCCCCTTGCTGGTGATCTCCATGGCGCCGGTCTTCTTCGGCTTGAAGTAGGTGGAGCCTTTGGGTGTGTTGCGGGCCAGCTTGTAGTAGACGAAGGAGTAGACCAGGGTGATGGTGCCGGTCAGGAAGACGGCGTAGCGCCAGCCGTCTTCACCGCCAAACATCAGGGCGATGGTGGGCAGGGAGAGGGCCGCAACGGCGGAACCGAAGTTACCCCAACCGCCATAGATGCCTTCCGCCACGCCGACCTGCTTGGCCGGGAACCACTCACCAATCATGCGGATGCCGATGACAAAGCCGGCGCCGACAAAACCCAGAGCGAAGCGGGTTACCAGCAGCATGGTATAGGAGTCCGCCAAGGCGAAGAAAAAACAGATGATGCTGGAGGAAAACAGCAGGCTGGAGAAGGTGATACGTGGTCCGTATTTATCCACCAGCATGCCGATGACGATTCGTGCCGGGATGGTTAGCGCCACGTTGATAATTAATAACGCTTTCACCTCCTGCTGGGTCAGATTGAAGGTCTCCTGAATCGAAGCCAACAATGGCGCGTGGTTGAACCAGACAAAGAAGCTGAGAAAGAACGCAAACCAGGTGAGGTGTAGCGTTCTGGATTTACCTGTAAAAGACAACAGGTTGAGCTTTGATTCCGACATTGTGATCTCCTGCGAATGTGTACTGCAGATTCCATAAGCGAAATTTATGCCAATTTTGTAACACATTGAAAATAAATAATATTATGTCATATCTTGTTGTGTCATCTGGTATTGATGCGCAAAATTAGTGCCGATGGAGAAATAGCAATAACCACCATATATTCCCGAGCCCGTGCTTGGTGGTTGTCTGTAACGGTTTATACCTCAATGGGTTAGCCGTAGCCTGGATGGAGCTTGCGGAATCCAGGAACAGACTTAAATTCAACAATTTATCTTCCCGGATTTCGCTGTGCATCATCCAGGTTACAAATCTTACTTTATTTCCGGACTAGTACTCCAACAAGTTAGTATTGATGGGCTTAGCGAGACGAGAAGCGGTCAGCTGCTACGGCCCCATGGATGGGGGAGATAGAGTGTCGCCTGGAGCCAAAGCCGAGGCGTGCGACCGCAGTACTAGTCACGCTTTAAAATGAGGGAATAACGGGAAAAAAATGTGTGTTACAAAGTGGCGCGTTCTTGATGCAATGCACCAAAATGGGTCAAAAGTAGGGGGCTGAGTGGGATATTCAGGGTCGATCTGGAAAATAGTTTAGGTGCTGGTCGTTCTAAAGCGCAAAAAATGAGCTCCCTCCCTCCCTTCAGCTCCCTCCATGTGGGAGGGGAGGTTAAAAGAAGCCTGCTGACCGACCATCTGTTGATAACTCACTTTCTTTTTGGCACAAGTTTTGCTGTAAAGTCCCGAGTGAAGATATTTTCCCACTTCGGGATCTATATAGAGGCGAGTAATGAAAGAGAAGCTGGTACTGATCGGCAACGGCATGGCCGGTATGCGCACGCTGGAAGAGCTGCTGAAGCTCGACGAGGCGGAAAAATACGAAATTAGCGTTTTTGGTGCGGAGCCACACCCGAACTACAACCGGATTCTGCTCTCTCCCGTACTGGCGGGGGAGAAGACCATCAACGACATCATCCTCAACAGCCGTGAATGGTATGCCGAAAATGGCATCACCCTGTATACCGGTGACAAGGTTATTGAGATCAACCGGGTCAACCGCAAGATCAAGACAGAGAGCGGCATGGAGGTTGGCTATGATCGCCTGTTGATCGCCACCGGCTCCAATCCCTTTATTATTCCCGTGCCTGGCGCCGATCTGGAAGGTGTCATCGGTTTCCGCGACATCGCCGATGTGGAGACCATGCTAAGTGCCTCCAAATCATTTAAAAAGGCGGTGGTCATAGGTGGCGGCCTACTGGGCCTGGAAGCGGCCAATGGCCTGATGAAGCAGGGCATGGAAGTCAAGGTGGTGCATCTGATGGATCGGCTGATGGAGCGCCAGTTGGACGATCCTGCCGCTGAGATGCTGAAACGCTCCCTGGAAGAGGACGGTATGGAGTTCCTGATGGAGGCTCAGACCGCCGAGATCCTGGGTGATGAGCGGGTCAGCGGCATTAAGTTTGCCGATGGCTCGGAGGTCGAGGCCGATCTGGTGGTGATGGCGGTGGGTATACGCCCGAATATGGATCTGGCGCAAAGGGCGGGACTCTATTGTGAGCGAGGTATCGTGGTCAATGACACCATGCAGACCTACGACCCCCGTATCTATTCGGTGGGCGAGTGCGTACAGCATCGTGGCATCTGCTACGGTCTGGTGGCGCCGCTGTTCGAGCAGGCCAAGGTCTGCGCCAACCACCTGGCCCACCTGGGTTATGGCCGCTATGAAGGCTCTGTCACCTCCACCAAGCTAAAGGTGACCGGCATTGACCTGTTCTCCGCCGGCGAGTTCAACGAGGAGGAGGGTGACGAGACGCTGGTGCTGCAGGATCAGGCCCAGGGGGTCTACAAAAAGTTGGTGATCCGCGACAACTGCATCAAGGGTGCGGTGATGGTTGGCGACACCATGGACGGAACCTGGTACTTCCAGCTGCTGCGTGAGGGCTCCGATATATCCAGCCTGCGCAACACCATCCTGTTCGGCCAGCATGACTTGGGTGATGCCGGTCACGGTGATGAGACCCGGGTAGCCAAACTCTCCGACGATGCGGAGATCTGTGGCTGTAACGGCGTCTGCAAGGGCGACATCACCAACGCCATCACCAGCAAGGGTCTGTTTACCGTCGCGGAGGTGCGCGCCCACACCAAGGCCTCCGCCTCCTGTGGCTCCTGCACCGGTCTGGTGGAGGCCCTGCTGGCCAGCACCGTGGGCGAAGGCTACGCCGCCGCACCGAGCAAGCAGACAATGTGCAGCTGCACCGAGCTTAGCCACGATGAGGTCATCAAGGCGATCAAGAAAGAAGAGCTCAAGTCGATGCGCACGCTGTTCGATTACCTCAACTGGAAGACCCCGGACGGCTGCGCCAGTTGCCGCCCCGCCCTCAACTACTACCTGCTGGCCAGATGGCCCGGCGAGTATCAGGATGACGCGCAATCGCGCTTCATCAACGAGCGCGCCCACGGCAACATCCAGAAAGACGGCACCTACTCGGTGGTGCCGCGTATGTTCGGCGGTCTCTGCACCCCCAAGGATCTGCGCGCTATCGCCGATGTGGCGGAGAAGTTCGAGGTGCCGGAGATGAAGGTCACCGGGGGCCAGCGCATCGACATGTTCGGTATTAAAAAGGAGGACCTGCCGGCCATGTGGAAGGATCTGTCCGAAGCGGGTTTCGTCTCAGGTCACGCCTACGGCAAGGCGATGCGCACGGTGAAGACCTGCGCCGGTAAGACCTGGTGCCGCTTCGGCACGCAGAACTCAACGGGTCTCGGCGTCAAGCTGGAGGAGCTTACCTGGGGCTCCTGGATGCCGCACAAATACAAGCTGGCGGTCTCCGGCTGTCCACGCAACTGCGCCGAGGCCACGATCAAGGACTTCGGTGTGGTCTGCGTCGATTCCGGCTACGAGCTGCACATTGGCGGCAACGGCGGTATCAAGGTGCGGGTCACCGACCTGCTCTGCAAGGTGGATACCGAAGAGCAGGTGCTGGAATATTGCGGCGCCTTCAGCCAGCTCTATCGTGAAGAGGCTCACTACCTGGAACGCACCGCCCCCTGGGTGGAGCGCGTGGGGCTGGACTACATCAAGCAGCGCATTCTGGAAGACACGGCGGAACGCAAGGCCTTGCACGAGCGCTTCAAGGTCAGCCAGCAGTATGCCCAGATCGACCCCTGGAAAGCACGGGCGGATGGCGCCCAGGCGAATGAATTCACCCCTATCCAACTGGCAGTGTGAGGTACGCAACGATGAGCGAATGGATTGAAGTGGTAGAACTGGAGCAAATCCCGGTCCTGGGTTCCCGTGTCATCAAGACCCGTGACATGGATATCGCCGTGTTCCGGGGCTCTGACGATCAGGTCTATGCCATTCGGGACGCCTGCCCGCACAAGAACGGCCCCCTGTCACAGGGCATCATGCACGGCCATTCCGTCACCTGCCCGCTGCATAACTGGAAGATCGATCTGACCAATGGCGAGGCGTTGGGACCGGATGAGGGATGCGCCAATGTGTTTCCTGCCCGGGTGGAAGAGGGCAGGGTACAACTGCAACTGGTTCTGCTTAAAGCTGCCAGTTGAGGAAGCCAATCAATTTATTAGGTGATTAGCCCCATCGTTCAGCTGCATGTCAGTTGACACAGGAAATCTACGCA
>CBDVCD010000205.1:0-6457 GCA_965372385.1 uncultured Gammaproteobacteria bacterium
TTGTTCCTAGACCAAGCCATCGGGGGAGACCAACACTTAACGCAGACATAGCCTTCTTTTTTATGAAATCACAGCCTAACGCGATAGATAGAAACTGAGGATATGCCAAGTTATTTGGACGGTATAATATGCTTCCTGTTCCACAGATATAATCCACCTGACCAGGTAGAGTTAAACCACACCTGCCCATCTCCCCTCGACGGGCGAAAATGATATCGCCAACCTTAGTCTTATGCCTATCTAACCGAGCAGCTGTTTTCTCAGAAACAGTAGTTTTTTCGTCGGGTAATATTGCTCCATTAGCTAGCTGAGATGGATTGATTACGGGTATACCGCCCTGAATATATTCTTCCTGATGGAGCTGACTACCAAAAGGCCCAGTCTGAATAAGTCGTGACAAGAAACCGAGCCTTTTCACTTCCCAATGCTTCGGCACCTCTCTAATCCACTCCACACCGCTATCACGCATGGGGGCATCGGGATTCAGCCCCTTAGTCACGGCCTGATTGACCAGGATGGCTTTCTGCTCTTTCAGCAGCTCGACCAGTCGCTGTTTCTTGGCGATGGCTTCGTCAATCTCGGCGGTTTTCTGGTCGAGGAAGTTGGCGATACGGTCTTGTTCGTTGCGAGGTGGTAACAGTGTTAAGACTTGCCCAAAGTCTTCGGTATACATACGCCAGCGGGATGGAACGATGCCAAGTGACCTTCTGGCGAACTCCGCAAGATAGATGGGTGTTCTGTATAGGTAATTAAGGTATCTCGGACTGTGCGTTTCTAACTGCCTATATACGCAGTATGCGGGACTCACGATCCCGTCATGGTCCGTTATTCCTAGTCCGGACATCCAAGCCAGCATGATGTTGATCACAAGGTCGTCTTTTTTACAAACCTTGTAGTCGGTCAGGCTTTCGCTTCTGGAGTCATCCTCTTTCTGAGTAACGCCGAAGTATTGTGAAACCGAGAGCAGCTGCTCTTCCCCAGTCACAGAGCGTTCCTCTTTCTCTCGCCAAAGGAACTTTGCCTTTTTCATGCTCCAATGGCTTGGTATCTGACCTAGCCAATCCAACCCACTATTCCGATAAGCATCGTACCTTGGATGCCCCACAGCCTGATCCATTAGCCAGCCCCCCAAAAGCTGACCAGTTGCTTCAGCAGTCCATCGGTCTCCGCTTCCAGCTTCAGAATATCTCGGGTCACTTCCTCCAGTGAGCGCAGCGGCTTGTGTTGGTAGAAGTACTTGTTGAAACTTATCTCGTAGCCGATCTTGGTCTGGCCGAGGTTGATCCAGGCTTCGTCCACATGGGGTCGTACTTCGCACAGGAAATATTCGTGAATCGCCTCCTTGAGTGGCACGTTCTCGGTGTCGCGCAGGTCGGAGTCGGTTTCATACTCCACGTATTCGCCTTTGGTGTCGGTGGGCCAGTAGCCGAAGTCGGCAAGCGATGCTTCATCGCAGTCGTTGGCTTGCAGCATCTTGGCGAGCTTGTCGCCGCTCAGCTTGTGAATCTTCTTGATCACCTTTTCGGCGTTGTCGTCACGCCAACTGACGGCGTTCAGAATCTGGTTCTTCTCTGTCGTAGAGAGCTTAAGCTTGCGTTTCTTCAGTTCGGCATTGAACTTGTCCCGAAAGATGTTGTAATCCATGTGCAATTCCTGGCCGATACTGCTCATCAGCTCGGTGGCGGTTTCCATCAGTTGCCGCTGTGCCTGCCAGGCCTTGGGGTCGAGCAGCAGCTTCTTGTTCTTGGCAGTGAGGTTAATCTCTTCGCGCTCCAGGTGGTCTTCGATTATCGGGCGGTGTTCGGCCAGTTCGGTGTAGATGGCATCCCCCCAGCGCTCATAAGCCCACACCATAAGTTCACTGACAGCAGGCGCGAAGCGCAGGGTGGCGACCCGCTCCGGGGTGAACTGGGCGGCCTTGCGGCTGGGGCGCTCGATGGTGACCTTGTAGTAGCCGAAGTCTTGGTTATCGAACACTTTGCTGACAACTGCTCCTGCGTTGTCAGCACTTCCACCATCCGTGGCGGTCGGGAAATATTCGTGATTCGGCATGCTGGCGTGCAGATCCACGATCTGCTGGATATGCTCCGGCGCGAATTCACAGTTCTTGTTGCCGAGGTTCTTACGCAGCTTACGGTAGAGCTGGGAGGCATCGATCAGCTGCACCTTGCCTTTTCTGTTCCCTGACTTGTTGCTGGAGAGCACCCAGATATAGGTGGTGATGCCGGTGTTGTAGAACAGGTTGTTGGGCAGCTGGATGATCGCTTCGAGGGTGTCGTTCTCGATGATATAGCGGCGGATGTTGCTCTCGCCGCCGCCCGCGTCGCCGGTGAACAGGGAGCTGCCGTTGTGGACCGAGGCGATACGGGAGCCCAGCGGGCTGTCGCCGGTGGTCTTCATCTTGTCCACCATCTCCATCAGAAACAGCAGCTGACCGTCTGAGGAACGGGGTGTGGCGGGTACGATTTCATCCCTGCCACGAAAGTCGGACAGGGTGACCTCGAAACGGCTGTCCAGGATCTGCTTACCGTCGACGATCTGCTTCTGGTCGGTTTTCCATGACTTGCCGTAGGGCGGATTGGAGAGCATGAAGTCGAAGCGCATCCCCGCGAAGTCGTCGGTGGCCAGGGTGGAGCCGTTCTTGATGTTCTCCGGATTGTTACCCTTGATCATCATGTCGGACTTACAGATGGCGTAGGTCTCGTCGTTGATCTCCTTGCCGTACAGGTAGACAGACTGGCTACCGACCTTGAAGGGACCGTTGGGGTCTTCCAGATAGTTCTGAGATTCGGTCAGCATGCCACCGGAGCCACAGGCCGGGTCGTAGATCAGCATGGTGGGCGGCAACTGCCCTTGCACTGGATCAAACAACAGGTGGGTCATCAGGTGGATCACCTCACGGGGGGTGAAGTGCTCCCCGGCCTCTTCGTTGTTCTCTTCGTTGAACTTGCGCATCAGCTCCTCGAACACATAGCCCATGCCGAGGTTGGAGAGCGCCGGCAGCTTACGTCCTTCAGGGTCCTGGGCAACCAGCGGGGTCAGGTTGATGTAGGGTGAGGTGAACTTCTCCAGCACCTCCAGCAGTACATTCTTCGCCGCCATATGGCTGACCTGGGCACGGAGATTGAACTTGACGACGATCTCCTTGACGTTTTCGCTGAAACCATCCAGGTAGAGCTTGAAGTTGGCCTCCAACTGCTGGCGGTTGTTGGTGGCGGTGCTGACCAGCTTGTTGAGGGTAAAGGGCGAGGTGTTGTAGAACACGTATCCGGCGGCATCGCACAACCCCATGGGGTCCAAGGGCATGATTCCATTGTCTTCTTGAAAACTCACCTCCTCCATCACCGCCTCTTTGGAGCCCTCCAGCAGGCAATCCAGACGGCGCAGCACGAACATGGGCAGGATGACGTCACGGTACTTGCCGCGCACGTAGACATCGCGCAGACAGTCGTCCGCGATGGACCAGATAAAGGAGACGATTTTGTTATGTGCGGCGTGGTCCATGTCTGGGTGGTGAATACTAGGAATTTGCCCATTATGCATGATCGTTCATGCTGGAGGCCAACAAGCGGTACGTTCATGCATATGAATGATTAGTAGGAGCTGCCCATGGCTGCGATTAACGACGATAGTCGTTTTGTATGAAGATGCCGAAAAGGCTTGCCGCCTTTGGTCGCAGCCACGGGCAGCTCCTTCGGGGCTGAATAATTACATCGACTCGAGGGTTAATCCCAGATGAGGGGGGGCTCATCCATCAGCGCTGCCTGTTCGCGCAGGGAGAGGATATGCTCCTCCCAGTAATAGTTGGTATTAAACCAGGGGAAGGCCTGGGGAAAGGCGGGATCATCCCAGCGGGAGGCGATCCAGGCGGCATAGTGGATCAGACGCAGGGTCCGCAGGGCCTCAACCAGATGGAGCTCGGCCGGATTAAATGTGTAAAACTGAGTGTAGCCTTCCAGCAGGTCAGCAAGTCGAGCGGTCATATAGGGGCGATCGCCAGAGAGGAACATCCACAGATCCTGCACCGCCGGTCCCATGCGCGCATCGTCAAAGTCAACGATATGCGCCCCAGCATCCGTCCAGAGGATATTTCCCGGGTGGCAATCCCCATGTAGTCTGATCAGGCGTATCTTGCCTGCCCGCTCGAAACAAGCCTCAATCTGTTTGATCAGGTCAGTGGTAAGAGAGGCATAGGCCTCAATAAGATGAGTGGGGATAAAGCCGTTTGTCAGCAGGTATTGGCGCGGCTGAATTGCATAGCTCTCGATATCGAGGGTTGGCCGATGGGCATAGTCCCTGGCCGCACCCAAGGCATGGATACGACCAATAAAACGTCCCAGCTGCTCCAGATGATCCGGATTGTCCAGTTCCGGTGGCCTGCCACCCCGGCAGGGATAGAGGGCAAAACGGTGGGGGCCATGTTTGTGCAGGCTGACACCCTGCTCATCCAGCCAGGGAGGAATGACCGGTATCTCCTGTTCCGCCAATGCCAGGGTAAAACGATGCTCTTCGAGAATCGCCTCGTCACTCCAACGATTCGGGCGGTAGAATTTTGCCACCAGCGGCTTGTCATCATCCAGATAGATCTGATAGACGCGGTTTTCGTAGCTGTTCAGCGCAAGAAACCGACCATTGCACTGCACACCCAGGGTCTCGACGGCATCCAGAATATGATCGGGCGTGAGATTGGCGAAGGCTTGCTTGCTGGAGGTTTCATGCACTGCCATCTCGTCGACCCTTCGAAGATTCAATCAGCAACCTGCTGATGTGGAGTAATTAAGACCTGATCACACAGACAGTGTCAAATTAATAATGCCTGTGATCAAGATCTATCACGAAATGTCCGCATATGACTGTGTGACATTCGGTGACACACGACAGAAGTCATCTAACAAAAGCGAAAGTTCAAATCCGATGTAGCCTGGGTTGAGTTTGACAAAACCCGGGGGTTCACAAAGCTCAACCCAGGCTACTTGCCCCATTCAACCTTGAAAAACCGAAAGTGACAGTATAGTATCACTTTCCATGAGAATAGAACTAGTAACTACATTAAAGCGGCAAGCGACCAAGATACTGGCGGAATTGCATAAATCCAAAGAACCCATCTTGATTACAGAGCATGGGCAGCCGTCAGCTTATCTCATTGATGTTGAAGACTATGAATTTATGCAGAAACGTATGCGCCTTCTGGAAGGTTTAGCCCGGGGGGAGCGTGCGATCCAGGAAGGTCGAACATTCACTCAAAAGGACGCAAAAGAGGCTATGGATAAGTGGCTCAAGTAATATGGACAGAGCCTGCTTTATCTGATCTTAACGAAATTGCTGAATATATAGCACTGGATAATATCGCAGCGGCAAAGCAGTTGGTCCAACAAGTATTTTCAATCGTTGAGCGTTTAGAACAACACCCTAAATCAGGCCGACCTCCGCCAGAACTAGAAAAAAATTCACGCTATAGAGAAGTTATCGTTGGGCCTTGCCGAGTCTTCTATCGTGTTGAAAATGACAAGGTCTATATACTCTATGTCATGCGAGGTGAAAGAGAGCTTCGCATATATCTACTCAACGATCGTGCGAGAGAAAACAGCTAGCGAATAAGGGTAGATTGTGTGAGCAAAACACAAGACCTAATGACCCCCTTACGGTTGTCTGCCTTGTCACTTTATCATTTCAACCGTCGTTTCAAGCTTGAAAAGATGATACCCAGGCTTGGCTATGTTGCAAAAAAGATGGGGGACAGGTATAAAATCGATGCATCTATATTGCATAGTGCTACAAATCTAGACCTGTCCCCACTGACGCATGTCCCCACTGACGCATGACCTGCGTGTCTCTGATATTCACAGAACGGGGAATCCTATGACTGCATTGTAGGCTGGATCCCTCAGTCAGCCTCAATAGGTGTCCCGCCGTTTCAGCTTCTTCGTATCTGCCCGGAGAGCGTTCTCAGACAGTTTCTCGTCCTTGTACTTCCCGAGCCCCACGGTTCTCGACTCCTCTTCGGCCGTGGATTTCTTCTTCTCCCCCTTCAAGCCGTGCAAAGCATGAATCAGTTCGTGGGCAAGCCCTACGCATGGAGGAGAGACTAGTCCCGACTCCAGCCTGCAAATGGCATGGGTGAAGTAAACTTTGTCGACTCTACCTGTGCCATCTCCTGCAGCGCTCTGCCCCGCAGACGCGTGGCTGTTTCCCTCACCTCGGCGAAGAGTGTCCTTTCCTGATCGCTCGAAGTCCTGCGCCAAATTCCAATTCAACATTTCATTGACGTCTTTATTGGGGCTGCGGTACTGGAAACCTTTGTGAATAATGTTCACCTTTTCTGTGAGCGGGTGAATGGTAACATTCGCTCCCCTGACGTAGCCTTGTTGCTCGTTACCTCTATCGCTTGGACACGCCCCGGCGATGAGTGCAACCCGTCCTCCGCGCCTGTTAAGCAACCTGAGGTAGGTAACTATCA
>CBDVCD010000206.1:0-6454 GCA_965372385.1 uncultured Gammaproteobacteria bacterium
CGCTCAACAAACACGCCCGTTGGGGACTTAGGTAACTGAATTCTGACGCGGTAGGGTTTTATGTTGGCTCTGTATGTATTAGGTGTTGGTCCCTTGTCCCGCTTGTTGCTAGCGCTAATCCTCAATACTGGTATTTAGCTGAATAACAAAGGTTAGCACCATAGACAGAAAGAACCAACACTTAACACTAACAGAGCCTTTATGTTTGAAGTAAAAATCGTCAGGAAGGTTATTTCGAGTAGACCCGCAGAGAGAGAAGGCGCGCCAGATACTAACGGCCAACGCTGGGGGGAGTTCGGTACGAGGGCACAATCACGGGTGATAGTTCCGGATGCATCAATGCCAAACAAGAGATATCCATGCTCCCGCTCAACAAAAAAAAGCCCGCTATCAAGCGGGCTTCATATCAGGCATCGTCCCCGGTGAGATCGATCAGTTGTTCTGGATCACGATGTTGGGGAACTTGGCGGCGTAGTCCTTGGCCTGCAGCGACAGCTTGGCTGCGGTCTTACGGGCGATCTCGCGATAGATTTGCGAGATGCGTGAATCCGGCTCCGCCACCACGGTGGGTTTGCCGCTATCGGTCTCGGCGCGGATACGGATATCCAGCGGCAGGGAACCCAGCAGGTCCACATTGTACTGTTTAGCCATGGAGGCGCCACCGCCTTCGCCGAAGATATGCTCTTCATGGCCGCAGTTGGAGCAGATATGGGTGCTCATGTTCTCCACGATACCCAGCACCGGCACCTCCACCTTCTCGAACATCTTCAGGCCCTTGCGGGCGTCGAGCAGGGCGATGTCCTGGGGTGTGGTGACGATCACCGCACCGGAGACCGGCACCTTCTGGGCCAGGGTCAGCTGGGTGTCGCCGGTGCCCGGCGGCAGATCCACCACCAGGTAGTCCAGGCTGTCCCAGTTGGTGTCGTTCAGCAGTTGCTCAAGCGCCTGGGTGACCATCGGGCCACGCCAGATCATCGGGGTCTCCTCGTCGACCAGAAACCCGATGGACATGGCCTGCATGCCATAGCCCACCATCGGTTCCAGGGTCTTGCCGTCTTTAGACTCCGGCTTGCCGCTGATACCCAGCATACGGGGCTGGGAAGGACCATAGATATCCGCATCCAGCAGGCCGACCTTGGCACCCTCTTCTATCAGGGCCAGGGCCATGTTTACCGCGGTAGTGGACTTGCCCACACCGCCCTTGCCTGAGGCCACGGCGATGATGTTCTTGATGTTGTCGATCGGCTTGAGCGACTTCTGCACCGAGTGGGAAACAATCTTTGAGGTCACACTGATCTCGGCAGAGGCAACACCGTCGACACCCTCAACCTGCGCCTTGACAGCAGCAGTAATATCATCGACACAGCCCTTGGCGGGAAAACCCAACTCAATGGCAATCTTGACCTTGTCGCCTTCGATCTCGACACCCTTTACCGCTTTGGCGGTAACCAGGTCTTTCTCCAAATGGGGCTCAACGTAGCCTTTGATGGCTTCGTTGATCTGATCTTTTGTTAATTCAGACATTGCTGATTCTCCTGCCTAAAGGCCACGAAATTCGGGCCAAATCATTCACTGAAAACTTGGCGGGGGATTCTACACCAAATCAAAATAAATTTACCAAGCATTTTGCTGGGTTTTAGCGCCATTCCTACCCAAGTTGCTGAATCGGCAACATGCTTATGGAACATAGGAGCAACATCCTAACCGCGCTACAATCATCTTGACGCATCAAGAACAGGTAATCGGCATCCGTTGATCCTTTATGGGAATAGTTAACATCTTCTGGCCGCAGCGGGACGAACGGCGACTGCTCGGGCGTTTCTACCTGGTCGATGGCATCGCCGAGTTTTTCAATGTCATCTGGCCGTTTCAGTTTGCCTACCTGTTCATGGTGATGGAGCGACCCGAGTGGGCGGTTATCCCGTTGCTGGTGCAATCCATTATCTCCCTGCTCGCACAGATACCGACCGGTGCTTTGGCGGATCGCTATGGCAGAAGACGCTCAGTCATTCTGGGGGATGGCTTGACCGCGATCGGCATCATGCTAGTGCCGTTGGCTAGCCAACTGCAGGGTATCGAGCAGTTGAGTGGCGTGTGCATCAGTTTCGGGATAATAGGGTTCGGCCAGGCGATGGTATCCGGTGCGGGAGAGGCCTGGGTCATTGATAACCTGGCGGTAGCGGGGCACGGAGAGCTGCTCGAGAACTATTTCGGCCGGGTCAATTCGTTCAAGGCCTTGGGCGGAGTCGGCGCCGGCTTACTGGCACTACTGCTCCTGATGAGTGTGGAAATCTCCCATCAGTGGCTTGACCTGCTCTGGTATATCGCGGCCTTTGGTGTGTTGTTCGGGGTCGCCGTTGAACTTAGCATCAGCGAGCAGCGTCCCTTACCGGATGGCGCTGATGATGGGTATGTCCGACCACCACTGTTCACCACCATCCGTTTGGGCTTCCGGGTCCTGCGTCGATCACGCGTGCTGTTGTTTTTTGCTGTAGCGCTCGTTGTCGCCTCGTTTCCAGAGTCGGCGACCGATGACGCCTTCGATATGTCGCTAATCACTAAAGGGATGGATGCGCGCGGACTCGCCCCCCTGGCCGTCATCAACAACATTATCGGCATTACCGCGCCACTGCTCGGGATGTTTCTATTGAGGAAGTTTGGCGCAACACCCGTGTTGAGCCTGTTTCTGATCATTCCCGCCCTGCTGGTGAGTTCGCTGTTTATCGCACCCTTGCTGGAGGTCGTCATCGCCCTCTATGTCCTGCTCGATTTTTACGACGGCATCTGGAATCCTGTCGCCGATGCCCATCTGCAGACCCTGATTACATCGGATAGCCGCGCAACAGTGGTCTCCATCGTGAATTATGCGGGTGGTATGATGGAGCTGTTCGGCATTGCCCTATTTGCCTGGTTGCTCGGTGAGCACAGCGAAGAACTGAGTGACAGTGTACCGGACCTCGTCAGTGCATTTTCCGGTGAGTCAGCAGCCGCGATGGAAATACCTAAGAGCCTGTTTCAACTCTCATTACCGGATTTAGCGATCCTGATTTTTGTCTTCTCAGCGCTGCTCGCCCTGCCATTTGTTTTCCTGAGCGCTCGCTACAAGAGGGACCGAAACTAACAAGAACGTTGGATAGTCGACATACCCAAGCGAGGGTGTCGGCGGCAGGGACGCCACCGTCAAGCCTACAGGGACGTATTCACGGCGCCTCTCGCTTGGGTATGTCGACTATCCAACGACCACTTTAGAAAGTATGACCCACATGGAATTGATGCCATGAATTCAGCAGAGCAATCCGAGACCCTGAGAAACAGCGCAATCAGCACACCGGCGTTCGTGATCGATTCGGCCGTTCTGTCGGAAGATGCTCAACAGGCCCGGAATCTGGTCTGCGACTCAGAGACAAACCTGCTCTTCGCGATGAAATCTTTCTCCATTGCCAGCGGTTTGCAGCAGCTGGCAGAAAAGATCGACGGTTTTGCAGCCAGTTCCCTGTTCGAGGTGCGGCTCGCCCGGCGCATTCTCCAGCCAGGGCAGACAATCCACCTCACAACGCCAGGACTGCGTAACGATGAGATATCAGCTGTCTGTGATCTGGCCGACTATCTATCCTTCAACTCTATCCCCCAGTGGTTGCGATTCCGTGAGCTGGCAACAAATCGTATCAACTGTGGCTTAAGGATCAATCCGCAACTGTCATTTGTAAACGATTCCCGCTACGATCCCAGCAGGCGCAGTTCCAAACTCGGTATACCCCTGGATGAGCTGCAGTCCTTGCTAGGGTCGTCACCGCGGCAGCTGGACGGCATTAGGGGCATTCACTTTCATAACAACTGTGACAGCAATGATCTCTCTCCTGTGCTGGAAACGGTGGATCGTCTGCTGGAGACACTCGACCCTCTGCTCGAACAAATCGAATGGATCAACCTGGGTGGCGGCTATCTGTTCAACGACGTCTTCAACACCGAGGCACTGGCGCAGGCCAAGACCCGCTTGCACGCTCGAGGAGCCTTTCGACTGTTCATGGAACCTGGGGCGTCGCTGGTACGCCGTGCCGGTTGTTTCGTGGCATCGGTAGTTGACCTGTTCAGCAGTGATGGTCGGCAGGTTGCGGTACTCGATACCAGCGTCAATCATATGCCCGAAGTGTTCGAGTACCAGTTTTTGCCGGAGGTGGAGGGTGACGCGGAAAGCAATGAGCACAGCTATCTGCTGGCTGGCTCCAGTTGTCTGGCAGGCGATCTGTTCGGCGAAGTTGCTTTTCGGCAACCCATTGAGATCGGTACCCGGATCATTTTTCCAAACATGGGCGCCTACTCCATGGTCAAGGCCAATATGTTCAACGGCATCAACCTACCTACCATCTATCTGTTGAAGGACGACGCTGAACTCGAGGAGATCAAACGATTCGAGTTCGAGGATTTTCTAACCTTTTGTGCCATTTGATATCAATAATTACATAAGTAATCGCATGCGTGTGAGCGCAACCGTCGGCGGGAGGGCCATTCCTTTGCATCCTGCAATCACGGCATTTGTACCTCCCTGTACGGCAGACCCCGCCGTCGAGCGTACAGGGAGGTATTCATAGCATGTTGCGAGCACACGTCTGCGATTACTTTCGGGACGGTTAATATGTTAAGAATCTACGAAGAAGAGCTTGAGTTCCCTGTCATCGAGGGTCATCGTGACTTGTTGCCGTACCTGAGCCGGATGGTGAAAAAGCATCTGACCCACGGCCTTCTTCCGGTTCGTTTTGCAATCACCGAGACGACTGCAACCCATTATAAATGTGAGCTGGGGGTGGTGTCCGGACTGCTTGACGCTCAACTCGAACATAGCTGCTCGATTTTTGACTACGCACCGAGAGTGGTGGAAAACACTTCGGCATTCAATGCGGTGTTACTAGTACCCACCGGAATCGGCAGTACGATCGGTGGGCACGCCGGAGACGCCAACCCCGTTGCGCGCCTGCTGGCATCGGTGTGCGACACCCTGATCACTCACCCGAATGTGGTCAATGCCTCAGACATCAACGACCTTCCCGAAAATGGATTGTATGTCGAGGGCAGCGTGATCACACGCCTTTTGATGGGCGACTCGGGCCTGCAGCCGGTGCGTTCCAACCGCTTACTTGTGGTCATCGATGAACATCCTGACCAGGTGTTTACCGATGTCGCGATCAACTCGGTCAGTGCTGCCCGGGCCTCCTATGGGTTGAACTGTCCTTCGGTTGTTCGTCTCGATCCACCGATATACGTCAAAGCGGTGTATGCCCCTTCAGGACGTGCCGTGGGCATAGTCGAACGGCTCGAAGGCTTGATCGAGGTGCTCGAAGAATTCAAGGGTCAGTATGATGCGCTGGCACTCTCCACCCAGATCGATGTACCGAAAAACTATCACGTTGACTACTACTCCGCTCGCGGAGAGATGATCAATCCCTGGGGCGGACCGGAAGCGATATTCACTCACGCCATCTCTTCCCTCTACGACATCCCGACAGCACATGCCCCGATGTGCGAATCACAGGAAATTGCCAACCTCAAGTTGGGTGTCATCGATCCTCGCATGGCGGCCGAGGATATCTCCATCGGTTACTTCATGTGCGTCTTGAAAGGATTACAACGCAGCCCGCGGCTGGTGAAAGACCTGAGCCGCGGCAACCAACCAGGGGTGCTGAGCGCATCGGATATATCCTGCCTGGTGATTCCCGATGGCTGTGTCGGCCTGCCCACGCTGGCCGCATTGGAGCAGGGAATCCCGGTGATTGCCGTGCGCGAAAACCGGAATATTATGCAAAACGACCTGAGCGCCCTGCCCTGGGCAGCGGATCAGTTACACGTCGTTGAAAATTATTGGGAAGCCGCCGGGGTGATGTCGGCGCTCAAACAAGGGGTTGATCCGATGTCTGTTCGCCGCCCCATGCCTGACACCGCTCAAGTCAAACGAACCAATCCTGAAGTCAGCTGATAGTGCCATGCAGAACGACCAGCGGACATAAAAAACGGGAACAGGGTCCGGCTCTCTATAGTTGGAGCCAAGTACGCAATGCGTGATCGATCTGTAACATGCTTTCCCGGTCGAGTGTTCCGATTTCGCTACCAATGTTTTCCCGTCGAATGCTGAAGACCTTGTCCAGCATGACCTGAGACGGCTTCTTGAGCCCGTTTGTCGTCGTGGGTGTGAGTGCTACACGAAACAACGGCGCGGACACGAGCTGTGAGGTGATTGGGCAGATGGTGACACTTTGGTGTGTGGGATTGAAAAGATCCGATTGGACAATGAGGCCGGGACGAGGTTTGCCCGAGTAGTCACCCTTCGCCCTGACGAGTACCAAGGCACCCCGCTTCATTGCCACCCGTCCAAATCCGCCGTGTGCTCCATGTATTCCAGGGTCTCTTCTTCCCCCTTCCGGCCACTAACCAGCAAGGATTGGCGGCGAGCCTCGGATGCCAG
>CBDVCD010000207.1:0-6410 GCA_965372385.1 uncultured Gammaproteobacteria bacterium
ATGTCAGAACTGCTCGAACAACTCAGTCGGCGCCGTACCTTCGCCATCATCTCCCACCCGGACGCGGGTAAGACTACCCTCACCGAGAAGCTGCTGTTGTTTGGTGGCGCGATCCAGATGGCGGGCAGCGTCAAGGGCCGCAAGGCGGCACGTCATGCCACCTCCGACTGGATGGAGATGGAGAAGGAGCGCGGTATCTCGGTGACCTCCTCGGTGATGCAGTTCCCCTACCGCAACGAGATCGTCAACCTGCTCGATACCCCCGGCCACGAGGACTTCTCGGAGGATACCTATCGCACCCTGACCGCGGTGGATTCGGCCCTGATGGTGATCGACGTGGCGAAGGGCGTGGAGGCGCGCACCATCAAGCTGATGGAGGTCTGCCGCATGCGCGATACGCCGATCCTCACCTTCGTCAACAAGCTCGACCGGGAGGGCAGGGACCCGCTGGAGATCCTGGATGAGATCGAGGATGTCTTGAAGATCCAGTGTGCACCTGTCTCCTGGCCCATCGGCATGGGCAAGCGCTTGAAGGGGGTCTATGATCTGCGTACCGACACCACCCATCTGTTCAGCGCCACCCATGGCGGCAAGATACAGATGGGGGAGACGATCGAGGGCCTGGACAATCCCCACCTGGACGAGCTGATCGGTGATCAGGCGGATGAGCTGAGAGAGGAGATCGAGCTGGTGCGCGGGGCCAGTAACGAGCTGGATCTGGAGGCCTATGCCAGGGGCGAGCAGACCCCGGTCTTCTTCGGCTCGGCAATCAACAACTTTGGCGTCAGGGAGCTGCTGGATGCCTTCGTCGAGTATGCGCCGGGTCCCCTGTCGCGTTCCACCCAGCAACGGTTGGTGGAGCCGGCAGAGCCGAAATTCACCGGTTTCGTCTTCAAGATCCAGGCCAACATGGATCCCCAGCACCGTGACCGCATTGCCTTCCTGCGGGTCTGCTCCGGCAGCTACCGCAAGGGTATGAAGATGCGCCATGTGCGGATCGGCAAGACGGTGCAGATCAGCAATGCGATCACCTTCCAGGCGGATGAGCGCCGGCATGTGGAGGAGGCCTGGCCCGGCGATATCATCGGTCTGCATAACCACGGCACTATCCAGATCGGCGACACCTTCAGCGAAGGGGAGGAGCTGAAGTACGAAGGCATCCCCTATTTTGCCCCGGAACTCTTCCGCCGCGTGGTGCTCAAAGACCCGCTGAAACAGAAGGCGTTGTTGAAAGGTGTGTTGCAGCTCTGCGAAGAGGGGGCGACCCAGGTCTTCCGCCCACTGAAGAACAACGACCTCATTCTCGGCGCGGTGGGTGTACTGCAGTTTGACGTGGCAGTGCAGCGGCTGAAGAGTGAATACAAGGTGGAGGCGATCGTGGAGAATATCAGTGTTGCCACTACCCGCTGGATTCAGTGCGATGATGAAAAGATGTTAGAGCGTTTTAAAACGAAGGCGCATGAGAATCTGGCTCTGGATGGAGATGACCAACTGGTCTATCTCGCTCCGACCCGGGTGAATCTGGACCTTGCGATAGAGCGCTGGCCCGATGTGCAGTTCCTTGCCACCCGGGAGTTGTAGGTTCAACTGAAGGGGTGTTTCCCCCTTGTTCCTGATGGTTTTTAAGCAGGTTCTGCCGGGTTAGGGTAGTCATATTGCTAAGCAGTTCATAGGATAGCCGACATGCTCCTGCGTGGGACGCCGTGCATACTTCCCTGTAGGCTTGACGGTAGCTTCCCTGCTACCGACACCCACGGAGGAGCGTGTCGGCTATCCAACGCTAGCATGAGTAATGACTTCGGACAGATCAATACTTAGAGGTGTCATTGATGGAAAACGCAAAGGTAGAAGAGTTGATCCGTGCCGGCATGCCCGGTGCTGATGTGACGGTAACCGGTGACGGGCGCCACTTCGAGGCCACCGTGGTGAGTGCGGGTTTTGTGGGCAAGTCGCTGATCCAGAAACATCGCATGGTGATGGCGACCGTCAAGGAACAGATTGCCAGTGACGAACTGCACGCCCTCTCCATCAAGGCCTTGACCCCTGAAGAGATGACCTCAAACAACTAAAGCGGGAAATTTCATTGGAAAATCCTGCCCGCTCCGACATACTTGGATTGAGTAGGCGGAGATCGCCGATTTCATAACAAGAAGGAGATTTTAGATGTTCCTGATGCAGAAAAACACGGAAAAGCTGGTAGAGGTGTTGGGTCTGATCGATCTGTTCAATCCTAATCACACAATGATCGTCGGACGCTTCCACGCCGGTGAAGAACTGCAGGATCCTGAAAAGTTCGCAAAAGCTGACGTGCAGTTTCCCTCAGGTGAGGACCTGCCTCGATGCTGGCTCGATCCGCACTACCGTGAAGGCTGAAAGATGTCACTAGGTAATTCCTAGGACCATCGTATTAACTCATTCAGAATTGCATCACAGGGATGTGAAAGGATCTCGATTCAGTCAAACCCTGTCCGGCAGGGCGCTGTACCTGCTGGCGGTACTGCTCGTCACGATTTCTCCGTTGCGGACGGCAACATCCGATCAGCCAGACGTGATGCTGGCCGAAATCTACCGGGAGGGAGTGGATGTCAGCCGCTATTGGGCCAGTGAAAAGCTGGATGGGGTCAGGGCCTATTGGGATGGCACCCGCTTGCGTTCCAGACAAGGGAATATCTATGTCGCACCGGCCTGGTTTACCGCGGGCTTTCCAAAGACCCCCATGGACGGTGAGCTGTGGATGGGACGAAACACCTTCCAACAACTGGTGAGCATCGTCAGGCGGCAGCAACCGAGTGACGAGAACTGGCGCAAAATACGCTACATGGTGTTTGATCTGCCTTCTGCGGACCGGGTGTTCACCGATCGGCTCAGGCAACTGGAGCAACTGATACAGGGACTGGATAGTCAGGTTATTCAGCTGGTGGATCAGTATCGCCTGCCCGATCACGCCAGTCTGATGCGGAAACTGGCGGAGGTCACCGCGGCCGGGGGCGAAGGGTTGATGCTGCATTTGGGCTCCTCCTCTTATCGGGCTGGCCGCACTCGTGACCTGCTGAAAGTGAAACCCTATCTCGATGCGGAGGCACGCGTCATCGAACATCTGCCCGGTAAAGGTAAATACACGGGTATGCTCGGCTCGTTACTGGTCGAGTCTCCACCAGGCAGACGTTTCCGTATCGGTACGGGGTTCAGTGATGCTGAACGTAAGAGTCCCCCGCCTATCGGTTCGATCATTACCTATCAGTATCACGGTTACACAGATGCGGGTCTCCCCCGGTTCTCGAGCTATCTGCGTGTTCGGGAAGAGTAGGGGTTCTTTGCGATGATGCTGAATAGTTACGTATTTCTTTAATCGAAAATACACCCCTGAAAGGCGATCTCAGCACGATCATCAGATTCACGGATGAAATTTCCGGGTTAGAGAGGGACGAAAAACGCGTTATTTGGTATATTCCACTGTTTTTTACCGTCCGGAGAGTGCGCCATGTTCAATAAATCTATGCGGATCCAGGGGTATGACGATGAGTTGTGGGCGGCGATCGAGGCCGAAGAGCGTCGCCAGGAAGAGCATATTGAGTTGATCGCCTCGGAGAACTACACCAGCCCGCGGGTGATGCAGGCGCAGGGCAGTGTGCTGACCAACAAGTACGCGGAGGGTTACCCTCACAAGCGCTACTATGGCGGCTGTGAAAATGTCGACGTGGCGGAACAACTGGCCATCGATCGGGCGAAGGCGCTGTTTGACGCCGACTACGCCAATGTGCAGCCTCACTCCGGTTCCCAGGCCAATGCGGCGGTCTACATGGCCCTCTGCCAGCCGGGGGATACCGTGCTGGGCATGAGCCTGGCCCACGGTGGCCATCTGACCCATGGCGCCAAGCCTAATTTTTCCGGCAAGCTCTACCATGCCGTGCAGTACGGCCTCAATCCGGATACCGGCGAGATCGACTATGACGAGGTCGAGCGCCTCGCCCGGGAGCACCAGCCGAAGGTGATCGTGGCGGGTTTTTCCGCCTACTCACGGGTGGTGGACTGGCAGCGTTTCCGCACCATCGCCGACCAGGTTGGTGCCTACCTGTTCGTCGACATGGCCCATGTGGCGGGGCTGATCGCCGTCGGGCTCTATCCCAGCCCGGTGCAGATCGCGGATGTCACCACCACTACTACCCACAAGACCCTGCGGGGTCCCAGGGGCGGCCTGATCCTGGCCAAGTCCAATCCGGAGCTTGAGAAGAAGCTCAACTCTGTGGTCTTTCCCGGTACCCAGGGTGGTCCCCTGATGCATGTGATCGCGGCCAAGGCGGTGGCCTTCAAGGAGGCGATGGAGCCCGAATACAAGGCCTATCAGCAGCGCGTCATCGACAATGCCAGGGCCATGGCCAAGGTCTTCATGGAGCGGGGCTACGATGTGGTCTCAAAGGGTACGGATGATCACCTGTTCCTGGTCAGCTTCATCGAGGCCGGCCTCACCGGCAAGGATGTGGATGCCTGGCTGGGTGCGGCGAACATCACCGTCAACATGAACGCGGTGCCGAACGATCCCCAGTCGCCCTTCGTGACCTCGGGCATCCGGGTGGGAACACCCGCCGTCACCACCCGCGGTTTCAACCAAAGTGAGTGTGTCGAGCTGGCCGGCTGGATGTGTGACATCATCGATAATCGTGGTGAGCAGGCGGTCATCGATGCAGTAAAGGCCAAGGCATTGGATGTCTGCGCGAAACATCCAGTCTATGCCGGTTGATGATTCATTTAGAATGTTGAATTGATGTGCGTTGCCCTTTCTGCGGAGCCCAGGATACCAAGGTGATCGACTCCCGCCTCGCGGGGGATGGGGATCAGATCCGCCGGCGGCGTGAGTGCGCGGTCTGCAAGGAGCGTTTCACCACCTACGAGACCGCCGAGCTCAACCTGCCCCGGGTGGTAAAGCAGGACGGCACCCGTGCCCCCTTCGATGGTCGCAAGCTGCGGTCCGGCATGGTGCGGGCCCTGGAGAAACGCCCGGTCAGCACCGAGCAGTTGGAGACGGCCATCAACCACATCACCCGCAAGCTGATGGCGAGCGGGGATCGGGAGGTCCCCTCGCTGCGGATCGGTGAGATGGTGATGGAGGAGTTGAAGCATCTGGACCAGGTAGCCTATGTACGCTTTGCCTCGGTCTATCGCAAGTTCGAGGACGTCAACGCCTTTCGCGAGGAGATCGAACGGCTGGAGAGTCAGCCGGGGCCGGAGGCCCGCCGGCAACAGCTGGATCTGCCCATGGACGAGAAGAAAAAATGAGCAGCGAGCTCGATCATCGCTATATGGCTCGTGCCATCAAGCTGGCGCGTCAGGGGCTCTATACCACCCATCCCAATCCCCGGGTCGGCTGTGTGCTGGTCAAGCAAGGGGAGGTGGTCGGTGAAGGTTACCACCGGCGTGCCGGCGAGCCCCATGCGGAAAGGCATGCCTTGGCCATGGCGGGAGACGCCTCCCGGGGCGCTACCGCCTATGTGACCCTGGAGCCCTGTTGTCATCATGGACGGACCCCGCCCTGTACCGATGGCCTGATCGAATCGGGCGTCAGTCGGGTGGTGGTGGCGATGCAGGATCCCAATCCCCTGGTGGCGGGACAGGGACTGGCGGCATTGGCCGCGGCGGGCATCGAGGTAAGCTCGGGAGTTATGCAGGCCCAGGCAGAGGCATTGAATCCGGGCTTCATCAAGCGCATGGGACAGGGACAGCCCTATGTGCGCTGCAAGCTGGCCATGAGTCTGGATGGCCGTACCGCGATGGCCAGCGGGGAGAGCAAATGGATCAGCTCCGGGGCCTCCCGCCAGGATGTGCATCGCCTGCGGGCGCGCAGCTCAGCCATCGTCACGGGGGTGGGCACGGTGCTGGCCGATGACCCCTCCCTGGATGTGCGGCTTACTCCGGCCGAACTCGGATTGGAGGCTGGCTTGATGGTACCGCATCCCGTCAGGGTGGTGTTGGACCCGGAACTGGCGACGCCGGCCTCGGCCAGGATGTTGTCACTGCCCGGACCCACCCTCATCATCAGCAGGGACGACGATCCGGTCAAGGCGGTCGAGCTGGAGACGGCTGGCGCCCAGGTCATGTCGGTGGCCGCTAGCGGGGCAAACCTGGATCTGCACGAGGTGCTGAGGCTGCTGGCGGGGCAGGAGATCAATGAGGTCCTGCTGGAGTGCGGCGCGACCCTGGCGGGGGCGATGCTGCGGGCGGGGCTGATCGATGAGCTGATCGTCTATCTGGCGCCCCACCTCATGGGTGACGCTGCTCGTGGTCTGTTTCATCTGCCGGGGTTGGACAAAATGGCCGATCGCCTCACCCTGGAGTTTACCGATCTGCGGCGGGTGGGGCCAGACATCCGGATTACCGCCAAACCCAGTGCTTCCCAGTGAGGATTCTAGGATCAT
>CBDVCD010000208.1:0-6390 GCA_965372385.1 uncultured Gammaproteobacteria bacterium
CTCCACGGATGCGTAAATGGTAGGCGTTCGCCAGGTTGTGCTGGCTCGCCGCCCACTGTTCCGGGTAGGCCTCGCGTGTATACACCTCTTGCGCCTGCTCGTGGTGGTGAATCGCCTGCTCGAGGTTATCGGCCCGCTCTCCACGGATGCGTAATTGGTAGGCGATCGCCAGGTTGTGCTGGGTCGCCGCACACTGTTCCGGGTAGGCCTCGCGTGTATACACCTCTTGCGCCTGCTCGTAGTGGTGAATCGCCTGCTCGAGGTTATCAGCCCGAGTACCTTGCGTGTTCTGAGCAAGGCTGCTTGCCAATTCGTTGTGCAGTGTGCCCCAAATCTCAGTGTTCTTTTCCCTGCTGGTTGATGCCAGTGCTAGGCGGCATAGTTCGATACGCCGTGGCATTTCCGTTAGGCTTCTTGCCGGTTGGGAGAGTTCCTCGATGATGGAGTCTAAATCAGGGGGGATGCTGGTGCGGTCTTGGCGGGGAGACTGTTGTAGCGCAGCCAGTAACTCTGGGTGTTTCTTCAACTCGCGGTTAAACGACTCTTCGTCGTGTGCGCTCTGTAGGATGGCGACAATGGTCTGCTGCTGTTCCGGGGTCAGACCAGCTAAGAGCGCTGACCACTCTGGTGGTAAATCGGGCATGACGTCAAAATCTCCTTTATCCATGGGTTTGCTCAATGCGTACAGCCGTCGCCGATCAAGCCAACCAGTGTAACAATTGGACTCGTGTTTCCGACTGTCGGAACAAATGAGAGTGAAAAACGCCTTTCTCTTTATCAAACGCGAGTAGCCTTAAGGAAGGGAAGTCTCCACCGGACCACTCGCTCACTCCATCCGTTGGGACCACTAAGTCATTTTTCATGTCGCCAAAAACAAAGTCCATGCCGGTGTCGGCCAGGCGCATAATGGAACGTAAGCCCTCTGGCGGTTCATAGTCGGCCTGGATCGCAGCATCCGCGTCTCCAGGGATATCCTGCAGGAGCGGTAACAGGCTGCTCTCAGGCTGCTGATCATCTAGGCCCGGGAGCTGAGGCATTACATCGCTGATGAGCAACTTGGCCGTTGCGAGAACCGCATCCACGGTGACATCCACGACCTCCGGCAAGAGGTTGGTGGCCGTCATCATAGTTTCCAAGTATGTTTTAAGGTGCGTCGGCTGCGCGAGTACGGTGCCGTTGTTGGGTGCGCCGCCAAAGATAATGCGATTAACGTTCACCTGTACGCCATCGGGAAGACGCCACTGTTTACCCCATTCCTCAAGCTCCGTACCGTACTGACCTCGCTCTGCATCGTAAAGGAATCGTTGTTTCAGCTGCGTCTCATCCATATCACGCAGGGCGCGAGCAACCAGTCCACCACGGCTATGGCAAATGATGTCGAAGTTATGTATTCCGGGGGACAATTTATCGTACAGCTGCATGATATTGGTTGCCACACCGGTCGCTAGCGTGGCGTGATCAAAGCCATAGATGTGCTCGCCGTAACGGCCATGTAACGTTGACATAAATTGATCATCTTCAGGAATGCCGCTAAAGGCAGCCGCTACCCGGCTGAACGTGCCGTGAATGAACAGCAACGACTTATCCGCAGATGGGATGTGTTCGAGAGAAGATTTCAGGCCAGCTAAAAAAAGCGTCTCCCTATCCAGCACTCTAAGCGGCCGATACTTATTCTCCCAGTACCGCACCAGGGGGGGACCTACGAGCCGCGCAGCCATTCCTAGCACCTTCCAGCCGATGACCTTGAATACCTTCTTGGCGATCATTCCACCTACACCCCTAACCGGCGCAGCGTCAATGGTTCGGGCTCCCGGCCTACGGATGGGAACATCGAAGCGTAGCGTCTGTTCGCCTCCTGCGCGCATGCCCGAGGGTGGACTGCGCTCGAGCTGCGGCGAGTGGAAACTCACGCCACCTTCCTCATCGAAATACAGAAGCAGACGCCCGTCTTCTTGATAGCCGCCAGGCGCATAGAGAGCGATCCGTTTTTCCTGCTCCCGCTCCGGACGTTGGTCTTGCAGGATTACCGTGCCCATTTCCCTCACATCGGCCGACTGCAGTACCGCCGGTGACAATCCAGGCCCACCACTTCGTGTACCCGGCGCGGCCCCGGGAAATGTCGAGATGTCCGCATCCAGGCTATCGGATACTAGCACAAACCCAAGTTCTGCCAGTTGTACTGGTTGGCCGTCAGAGCGGAGTCGTATTTGTGTCATAGTGTTTATTCCTCAAAAGGGGTGTAGGTGATCTTAGCCAACGGGTGGCCGAGATAGAGATACGCCAGATAGGTGAATAGTTGGTTGTTCTCACTGAACTTAGCCCGTATTCTGCGCATCACCTCACCGAGTTGGAGACCTTCATCGAGCGCCTGCGTGTAGAAGGACTGACAGATGTCGAAGGCGTGCTCGTCGTACACACTCCAAAGTGGGCCGATGTAGCTCTTGTACTGCTGGTTGAGCAGCGCGCGCCCCCACCCACCATTGCTGCCCAACGGGCCAGGGGCGGCACGCCCCACGTTACAGGCGTTGAAAAAGGCAAGGACGGGTCTCAGTTTGCCGAGACGGTTGCCCAAGTCGGTGTTGGCGCTATTAATGTCAAAGAACGCTTGACGATCAGTCAGCACCAGCCAGTTGCGACGCAATTTGTCTGTGCAGCAGTCGCCATGGCCCGCGAAATGCAAAATCCCGGTGCCGCCGGTAGGCTGACCAGTCCTCATGAATGAGATGAAATCATCCGGGCGGTCAGGGAGTTCACGTGGACGGTAGTGTTCATGTTCCAACAGAAACTGTTTTTCCGCCTGCGCCTGGGGCAATGGCTGGTGCTTATACGTGGGTGCTGCCAACACGAATCCCCGCAAGTCTAGTGCCGTTTCAGGAATAGCACTGCCCGATTCCAGCAACCAGCGCCCCACACAGTGGGCGGAACCTAGCAAGGGAGGGATCTTGTCATTGCTGACCTGCTCCGAAACCGGCATCAATTCCCACGGCACGTGAGTGTCTGCTGTAATGAATAGGATGGCAAAACCTTCCGGCTCCCCCCCCTGCGTACAGTGACGTTCGAGGGCTAGCGCGTACAGCGTCCAAAACTCCGGGGGCGCATTACGCCGAAGCGTAAGCAGGTTGTTGAAAAGTATATTGATCGAGAGCCTCTTCAGGCAACCGGTCTTGTCCATATGATCTTCGGGCCAATCGCCGGGCATGCCGAAGGGCGCCAAATACTCCTTGACGAATTCTTCGGCCCCCAAGTTGCGGCTTATGTACTCCCCTTCGGGAAAATCACTGGGGGCGAGGTAGGTCGAAACTATCTCCCACAGTAAACCATCCCGCTCGGGAATTTCCGAGATGGTAATCGTGAGGTGAACAGGAGGATCGCCTGGACGATAGCTGACTGGGGTAGGAATCGGCTGGACGCGCACCTCGCCACGTTCATCAAGGGGATAACCGGGCGTGGGTGGAAAGGCATTGAGTGGCGTCTTGGCAACGGCTTCATCGTGCAACACTTCCACCCGACGTGCGGCCTGACCCAATACCTGCCCGTTCAGCAGGAACTGGACCCGCAACGCTGAAAAATAACGTTCCTCGAAGCGATCTTGCGCTAGCAAGCTGAATGTAACGACGCTCGAGGACGCTGCCTGGGGGTAGAAATCGATTTCCCGTACCCAGCCCTGTATGTGTTCGCTGGCCGCGAGGTCGAAGTCGGGTGCAGTGAGCATCACTTGGATTTTTTTGACCACCTCTCCCGCTTCAACGGGAATCTGCAACTCGGGTGTGGAAAGATAGCTTCCACCGGGCTGCGGCTGGTCCGAGAGTTTCACCTTGAGGTGGTACGGCTTGCTAAGGTAGGCATGATCGTCTCCCAGCAGATTGGGGTGGCTGGTGACAGTTTGTGCTCTAGCAGGCGAGGTGGGATGCCGCAATTTAGTTTCTGCCGCAGCTTGCTCTGAGGCGGGTTCGATGGCGAGCGCCAGTGCTTTGGCAACAGACCTTAATTCCTCGGCGCTGCGTTCGGGCACATCCGACTCATCCTCGGTATCTGAACTCGTGGTGCTGAGTTCCATCAACCGCGACTCGCGAGTGGTTGGATCGATTATCTCGACAGATCGGGTGTCGGGTGTGATTTTCTGTGCCTGCTGACCCGCCTGCTGAAAGAGTTCTCGTACCAATGCATTGGCAGGCGTTCCTTCCAGGGCACGATAGATGCGATGAACCCGCGCAGCGAGTTTATGGGCATCGTCTTCGACAATCAGGTCAGTCAGCAATGGCAATAACTTCTCCCCCATCGCACTCCACTCCTCGCCCAGCAGGGTTTCCAGGCGATCGAGATGAACCAACAAGGCTTGAATGAAAAGGATGTTCTTGAGCATGAGTTGAGTTTCTCCTTCCTGTTGATGACTGTGTATACGTACTAACCTACGCCCCGCTCAACGTAAATCCGGCCCAAAAATAGGGGTGGGCGAAAGGTTGATGTGCTGGGTCTGCTTCATTGGCGAAACGGGCATAGTATTCGGAGGCGGATGTGATAGGTATGCTTATTTGGTCACCCAGCGCATCCTCCTCCAGTCCGGCTAAGCGCTTCGCCAACTCGCCGGCAGTGACATCGCGCAACCAAGTATGCGCCTGTTGCAGCGCATCAGCAATGGCAAAACCTTTATTCAGATGAAGCTGATAAAAGTGTTCCATCGGCAGCATGGTGGAAAGATCACTCACCGCCCATAGGGTGCTGATCACAGCTGGCGCACCCGCTTGCAGGAATCCCGCTGGGAGGCCGAGGTACTCGTCTGGCGACTCGTTGAACTCGGTGATGCCGGTCTCGCAGGCCGAGAGCGTGACCAGGCGGGTAGACGCCAAATTGAGGTGGCCAATGATTTGGGCCAGAGTCAGCGGCTCGCCATTGGCCAGGACCAGGCCCGATTGCATGGGATCCTGCCAGTGGTAGAAGCCATGGCAGGCGAAGTGGAGGTAACTGGCTACTGCCTGTTTGACCGCATCCGACTGGGCGTCATTTTCTATGAGGACATGGCTGTCCTGTTCGTCAAATAAGCGGGACACCTGTTCGCCTTCTGCCAGCGCGAACGCCAGGTCCCCGGTGGGGTTGATCACAGCGAACAGGGTGTGCATAGACCGTTGCTGATCGCGCAAGCGTTCCAGGCTTACATGCAGCGCGTAAGCACTGGGCACATAGATGACGGGGAAATCGTCAAGAAAATAACGCCGCTTGCCATCGACCTCACGCCAGGCCGCGTGCAGCGGCAATAGGCCAAGGCCCCCTTGGGGCATCAGCAAGACGTGCTTGGCATGCAGAGCTATGAGCCGCTCGGCAAGCGGCGCCAGCATTCGATCCCACAACACCTGCCCGGTGGATTCGATAGTGTCGAACCACGCGCGAGTATCCATGGTGGCATTGTCTGCAGATCGGCTATCTTGAAATCTTCTAGCCAGAGCACCTGATCCAAACACACTGCTTGCAGTCCCGCTGGCACCACGAAGATCGCGCTGCCCTGCGAGGTGACGACAGGGGCGACCAGTACCGCGCCCGAGGGGATGAGGGCGAGGATCTGGGACAGCGCCAGTCCCTCGGGCATGAACGCCGGATGGGTTGCACGGATGGCTTCAATGGCCGTGTTCAAGTCACTACGCGCCTGACGTAGCGTGTCGGCCAACACGCGCTTGTCGCGGTACTCAGGGGTGCCCGACGGCAGGCGCATTTCGGTGTCCAAGGCCCGTAGTGTCTCGCGCAGGTGGTGTAGTGTGTCCTGTTGTGCGGCAGGCAGGAGGCTAAGATCGACTTCATTGAGCGCCATGGCCTGGGACAACAAGCGGATCTTGCCCTGCTCGAGCTGTGCCAAGGCCTCGCCCGCGCGGTCTAACTTGAGCAGGGCGTAGGCGGCATCGGCATAGAGCTCAGCGGTTTGTGCCACCTCTTCCTGTCTTCCCTTCTCAGTGTAAGCGCTGGACAATAACACCTGTTCTGTGTCGATGGCTTCACGGTAGGCCGCATGCGCCTTGGACCACTGGGACGCGCCGAAGTACAGCTTACCCAGATTGCTCTGCGTCCGTTGAAATTCGGTGGGAAACTGTTGCAGCGTGTACACATCGAGCGCCTGCTCGCAGTGGTGAATCGCCTGCTCGAGGTTATCGGCCCGCTCGCCACGGATGCGGTTCTTGTAGGCGTTTGCCAGGTTGTGCTGGCTCCGCGCCCACTGTTCAGGGTAGGCCTCGCGAGTGTACAC
This sequence comes from uncultured Gammaproteobacteria bacterium, assembly GCA_965372385.1. Classification (GTDB taxonomy): domain Bacteria; phylum Pseudomonadota; class Gammaproteobacteria; order Chromatiales; family Chromatiaceae; genus JASJBU01. The sequence goes on from CBDVCD010000208.1 coordinate 6,230, forward strand.
CTCGAGTGCCTGCGCGGAGTGGTGAAGCGCCTGCTCATAGTGGTGGATGGCCTGCTCGAGGTTATCGGCGCGCTCGCCACGGATGCGATTACTATAGGTGTTCGCCTATGAAAGGCTTCTTCGAGCTGAGGTGTATAGTTAATGACCCAGCGGTTTAATGT
>CBDVCD010000209.1:0-6390 GCA_965372385.1 uncultured Gammaproteobacteria bacterium
ATCCATCGATTGACGGCATTACCCCTACTCTCTATCCCTCCCCACCCAGGTAGATCAGCGACCTCGGAACATCCGATAGCCGGGAAGCAATGTAGGCTGGGCACCGCCCACCTAACCTTCCTTGATCTACTCTCCGATGGTGGGCGGTTGCCCACGTTTCTTATCCATCTCCACCCCGGAACATCCTGTAACTACCAGATTTTTATTCTGAAAATCCATGTCGAGAAAATTTACAAGCTTGCATGAAATGAGCGAGTCAGCTTTTGAGTGTATCTGGAATTATTTAGGAAAAACAACCGCATAGTTAAAGCGGCATCATAATTGCATTTTGGATAGCGATTTTATTTGTCCTTAATTAAACGGATGAAGTGACATGATGTACAAAAATGATTTACTGAAAACGATCGGCCTTTCCTGCGTTCTTCTACTGACGCTTTTTATCACCGGGTGTAATGACGACGATGACAACGACTCAACGGAGGTCACAGTCACCGCAAGCAGAACTGAGGGTATAGCCCCAGTGACTGTGAGCTTCGATGTTCATGGTATAGATGATGCTGACATCAACAGCATTTCCTGGGATTTTGGCGATGGCACAGTGGCATCGACCAGCTATCTCTCGGACAGCTATGACGTCTCACACACCTATACCACGGCAGGGACACATACGGTAACTGCTTACGTTTATACCTGGAGTGACGGGACATTCACTGGCTTGGCAAGGGTAAACGTTTTCCCAGACGTCAATATTGTGGTTTCCTCATTTGCCATTGACGATGAAATCACGCCTTGTGACCCTGAAGGAGAAACCATTTCTGCAATCATCCAGAATGTTGGTGATATGGCCCTTGAAGGTACTGGGAACATTCGTGTCGGTTACTATCTATCGACAGACGAGACTATCACGGTGGATGATATCTATATCGGTGATACATCGATTATTGTTGGCGATTATTTCCTGCAGAGTGAAGTTCCCTTTGGTTTTGAATTATTGAGCCCGCTGGAAAACTATCAGTACATCCATACAATATATCAAAAATGTAATATACCCACAGGCACCTACTTTTCGGGCGCAATCGTTGATTATATTGATGATTACCACTGGTATGACTTCCCTCGACTCACTGATACCGAAGAGATTTCATATCCATGCTCTCTGTTTGATCCCGTTGAGTGCAATTCTATAATCTGGGAAACCAACGAGGATGATAATTACAGGCTGCTCGGAGGACATCAGGTTACGGTAAACAATGCCGTATGTAATGATGATACGTATGAAAATGATGATAGCAGCACCACATCTACAGAAATTAAACCAGGAGACTCCCAAGATCATAATTTCTGTTATGACAATTCAGACTGGCTGACATTTAATGCAACTGAAGGCAGTGTATATAAGATTTATACAAGTAATCTAGGGATCGAAACGGATACTCAACTGATTCTTTATGACAGGGATGGAAACTCAATACTACTCTTTCAGGACAATGTGAGAGATTATCCGACAGTTGATTTATCTTTAGGTTGGCCTATTGATCCTTCTTCTGAAATTGTTTGGGAGGCAGAGTTCGATGGGTACTACTTTATAAAAGTGAGGACGACTCATTGTGACGAAGATTTAGATCCTCACTGTTCTGGTTCACCCGACGGTGTTGGATTGAATACAGAGTATACGGTCACCCTTGATGAGTTATAGAGTTAAAACCAGCTCTCTCAGTCGCTAACCTTGGCTGATCGGGTTCATCGAACCCGATCAGCTTTTTTCGTAGGGTGGGCACCGCCCACCGAATAGCTCTCGATCTACCCTTTGATGGTGGGCGGTGCCCACCCAGCGTCGCGGGATTTTTTTACTACGAAAAATAGACCCCCCCAAGGATTACCGCCTCTCCCGCGCCGGTGACCGAAGGGAGGTTGCCGGGTTTTCCCCTGAGGGTCTGCTTGGCCAGCCAAGCAAAGGCCATGGCCTCGAGCCAGTCCGGATCGACCCCCACTTTTGCCGTGGAGCTGATCTCCATGTTGGGGAGATGGCTCGCCAGCCTGGCCATCAGGTCGGCGTTGTGTACCCCGCCACCACATACCAGCAGTTGATCCGCAGCTGGGGAGGTTTGGGCGATCGCCCGCTGGATGCCGCGGGCGGTAAGCTCGGACAGGGTTGCCTGAACGTCGCGGGGATCATGCCGGTGGGTACCTGAGTGCTGTTCCAACCAGGCAAGATTGAAATAGTCGGTACCGGTGCTTTTGGGGAAAGGGCGTGAAAAATAGGGGTCATCCAGTAGTTGCTCCAGCAGCTCGGGGATGACGTTACCGGTCGCGGCCCAGCGGCCATCCTGATCGTAGTCGGTGGCCTGGTGGAGTCGGCACCAATGGTCCAGCAGGGTATTGCCGGGGCCGGTGTCGAAGCCGATGATCTCGGTAGAAGGCCTGGCTGGCAGCCAGGTGATGTTGGCAATCCCGCCGATATTCAGGATCACCCGGTTGATTTGCGGGTGCTGGAAGATCTCCCGGTGAAATGCGGGCACCAGAGGTGCGCCCTGGCCGCCGGCCGCCATGTCGCGGCGGCGGAAGTCGGCAATGGTGGTGATGCCGGTGCGCTGGGCCAGGGTGTTGGGGTCGCCGATCTGCAGGGTAAATGGCCGCCGGAAGCTGGGGCGATGGCGCAGGGTCTGGCCATGACTGCCGATGGCCTTGATCCGGTTGGCCGGCGTGTCATGTTGCCGCAGCAGCTGCAGGGTGGTGTCGGCAAACAACTCCGCGACCTGGATGTCGACTTCACCCAGCCGGTCGATCTCGTTCTGCCCGGGCTGACAGAGGTCGATCAGCTGGTTGCGAAGTTCCGTGGGATAGGGCTGTTTGAAATGGCCGATCAGTCTGGGGGTGTCGGATCCCAGGTCGGTCAGGACGGCATCGATCCCGTCCATGCTGGTGCCGGACATCAGGCCGACATAGAGCTCCTCAGCGGGCATCCGCCACCACAACCCGGTTCAAGGTATCGAGTTGGGCGATCAGTAGTTGGGTCTTCAGCAGGAAGTCGTCACGGTATTTTTCCGCAATGGGTTCGGCGGCCGGCAGTTTGACCGTGAGTGGATTGCGATGCACCCCATTGACCCGAAACTCATAGTGCAGGTGGGGTCCGGTAGCGAGGCCGCTGCTGCCTACGTAGCCAATGACCTGGCCCTGTTTGACCTTGGCGCCCTGTTTGGCTCGCTTGTTGTAGCGTGAGAGATGGCCATAGAGGGTGGTATAGCGCTGTCCATGCTGGATGATGACGGCGCGCCCATAACCCCCTTTGGTCCCCCGGTGGATGATTTTGCCGTCACCGGCCGCCTTGATCGGCGTGCCGGTCTTGGCGGCATAGTCGACGCCTTTATGGGGGCGTTTTTTGCCGAGCACCGGGTGCCAGCGTTCCCGGGCGAAACGGGAGGAGATGCGCCGAAAGTCGACCGGGGCGCGCAGGAAGGCCTTGCGCATGCTCTTCCCTTCAGGCGTGTAGTAATCCGCATTGTCCGAGGCGTCTTCGTAGCGCAGGGCGCGGTAGCTGCGTCCCTGATTGATGAATTCCGCGGCGAGGATCGGGCCGTTCTGTAGTTTCTCTCCCTCGAGATACTCCTCCTGGTAGATCACGCTGAAGCTGTCGCCAGTGCGGATCTCCAGGGCGAAGTCGATATCCCAGCCGAAGATGTTGGCAAGCTCCATGATCAATGCCTCCGGGAGCCCGGCCTGTTTGGCGCTGAGGTAGAGTGAGTTGTCGATGCTGCCCTGGATATGGGCGGTTCTCCGTTCGACCGCTTTGGTGTCGTTGGAGGTAGTGAAGCCGTCCTCCGTGGCCGCTATGCGCAGGCTGTTTATCTTGCTGTGCTCGAGGGTCAGGCCGACAAAATTGTTGGCCTCATCCAGCTCGATATGCAGGGTCTCGCCGGGCCTGATATCGGTGATGGCGCCAGCCGCCTTGCTGGAGTGGACGATGCGGTGGAGTAGCGAGGCGCTCAGGCCAAATTTGCTGAAGATGCTGGAGAGTGTGTCACCACCAACGATCTGATGCGAGACCCGATGGGTAGGCGGCCCTTGGGGTTCTGGCGCCGGTTTTTCAGCTAAGGCGGCTGGCAACTCGGGCTCAGGGCCAAGCTGCGGGGCAATCTCCAGAGTCGTGGCACTCTCCTGTGCCGGTTCAGGCAGGGCCCTGCTCTCATCCTGGGGCTGACCAGGCAGTGTCAGGGGCAGGGTGACCCGCCCGGACTCCTCGGCGGACGGGCTGACGGCCGGCTGAGCAGGCTGGGTGGTCTGCTGGTTAGCAGGCCGCATGGTATACAAGAGCGTTAAACCAATGGCGCCGAGTAAAAATAGCGCCAGGAGAATGCGCTTGAACAGGGTTCTTCCGCGCTTTTTGTTCTGAAAAGTGTAGGACTTGAAGTCTTGCATGAGGCGTCCGGGAGGCAGCGGCTGACGGGTAATAACCTTAAAAGTACTAAAGTATAGTATAGATATGCAAGGCTCAGTGAGTGCCTGGGCCTAATTATGGTTAAATTTTTCAGGTGCTTCTAGTAGAGTGTGCATCCAATATCTGAATTGATGGGGATAGACGGATGAGTGATGTGGCATCGGCACTGGAGCTGATTCTGCGTGGCACCGATGAGGTGCTGCCGAAAGAGGCACTGATAAAAAAACTTGAGCAGAATAGACCGCTGAGAATCAAGGCGGGATTCGATCCCACCGCACCCGATCTGCATATCGGGCATACGGTGCTGATCAATAAACTGCGTCAATTTCAGGATCTGGGCCATGAAGTGATGTTCCTGATCGGTGATTTTACCGCCATGATCGGTGATCCAACCGGTAAGAGTGCTACCCGGCCACCGCTGACGCGGGACGATGTGCTGGAGAATGCCAAGACCTATGAGCATCAGATCTTCAAGATCCTCGACCCGGAAAAGACCACGGTGCTGTTCAACTCATCATGGATGGGAGCCATGTCCGCGGCCGAACTGGTCCAACTGGCGGCGAAACATACCGTGGCACGAATGCTGGAGCGGGACGATTTCAGCAAGCGCTATAGCAGCGGGCAGGCCATCGCCATCCACGAGTTTCTCTATCCCCTGATTCAGGGTTATGATTCGGTCGTCATGAAGGCGGATGTGGAAATCGGTGGGACCGATCAGAAATTCAACCTGCTGGTGGGGCGGCAACTGCAGGAGGTCTATGGTCATGATCCGCAGGTTGTGATCACCCTGCCCATTCTGGAGGGGCTGAATGGGGTGCAGAAGATGTCCAAATCCCTGAACAACTATATCGGTATTACCGACCCACCCGAAGAGATGTTCGGCAAGCTGATGTCGATCTCGGATGAGCTGATGTGGCGCTATCTGGAGTTGCTCAGTTTCAGGCCAATGTCTGAGATCGAAGCCTGGCAGCAAGAGTTGAAGGAGGGATTGAACCCCAGGGACGTAAAAATCCGTCTGGCGGAAGAGCTGGTAGAACGATTCCACAGTAAGGAGGCTGCGATCAAGGCCCATGAGACCTTTGTCGCCAGGTTTAGAAAGGGGCGGATGCCCGATGAAATTGCTGAGGTCGTGGTTGAGTCGGGTGAAGCTGGCCTGCCGATTGCCAATCTGCTCAAGGAGGCAGGGTTGGTCAAGAGCACCTCTGATGCGCTGCGCATGATCCGGCAGGGCGCGGTGAAGATCGATGGCGAAAAGATTTCTGATGTTTCCTTGAGGGTGGAATCGGGTACACAACAGGTTTACCAGGTGGGTAAAAGGCGTTTTGCCCGTGTTTCGGTCAGCTGACTGATGGCAGATCGTCTATAGTTAGAGTAGGAACAAAATTAATCTTGACCTAAGGCGGACAGGCCGTATAATTCGCGCCTCCTGACGACGATTGGTAAGGAATTTACCTTAAGGTCTGCGGGAAAATGCGTAGTTTTAGGGAATAGACGATCCGCTGAATCAATTGGTTGACGCAGGTTGTTTTGAACGTATAATGCGCTGCTCCTTGAAGCGATGTTCATGCATACTTTAAGTGAGTCGAGGCGAGAATTCTTGGTTGGATATTCTTGTTGACAGAAGCAAGAAGCTCTGTAGAATACGCGCCTCCAAACGAGTCAGTAGTGACTGCCACCGAAGATTGAAGGAAGTTTTTCTTGACACGGTATATCGACTCGGTAGAATAGGCGGTCTTTCTCGAACGAAAATTTCGAGATGCTCTTTAACAACTTGAATAGGTAATTTGTGTGGGTGCTCCGTTGATCATGGGTAACCAAAAGATCGACGAGAGTATTCAAAGATAGATTCTATCCGAGAATCTCGAGTCAAAAAGATTGGCTGCCATAAGCAGCTATCAAACTTAAACTGAAGAGTTTGATCCTGGCTCAGATTGAACGCTGGCGGCATGCTTAAC
>CBDVCD010000210.1:0-6362 GCA_965372385.1 uncultured Gammaproteobacteria bacterium
TCCCCCTAAGGGGGAAGGAATTTAAAGTGGTTCTAACTGGGTGTGGATTTGTAGCCGTAGGTTAATGGGCTGAGGCACGAAGCCCAACAACAACTGTCAGAAAACAAAGAGAATGTTGGGCTTCGTGCCTCAGCCCAACCTAGGTAACTCAGGATACCGAATAGTGATGAAGCGTTTTTTCTTATTCATGGTTTTGCTGCTTGGGTCTTTGCCCCTGGTGCAGGCGGCGGATGGCGCTCGGCAACTGGAGCGGTTTCTTCAGGGTCTGACCACCCTGCGGGCCGAGTTTCGCCAGACCGTCGAACGGCCCGATGACGAGGGTCTCTATTTCAGCAATGGCACCTTCTACCTCAAACGCCCTGGGCAGATGCGCTGGGAGTACGCGGGGCCGTACGGCCAGCTTATCGTTGCCGATGGCAACCGGATCTGGCTGCATGACGTGGAGCTTGATCAGGTCTCCCATCGCAGCCAGAAGGCGGCGCTGGAAGGTACCCCCGCCCAGTTGCTGAGTGATCCGGGACCGGTCACCCAGCATTTTGAGATCAGCGAGATGCCAGCGTCTGACGATCTTTTCTGGTTGGAGTTGCGGCCGAAGGATAAGGACGCCCAGTTCAGCAGTGTACGCCTGGCGCTGCTGGATAATGAGCTGCGCCGCATGGAGATGACCGACAATTTCGGCCAGATCACCCGCTTCGTCTTCTCCAACATGCAGCGCAACCCGGCCCTGAAGGATGAGCTGTTTATCTTTCGTCCCCCCTCCGGAATCGACCTCATCGGCGATCTCTGAACCTCTCCAACTACGCTTTCTAGGATGATCTCCAAAGACCTGTTCGATGGATCGGCCAGCAGTGAAACCAGGCCTCTGGCAGACCGCATGCGGCCTCGCACCCTGGATGAGTTCGTCGGACAGGAGCACATCGTTGCCGACGGAAAACCCCTGCATCGTGCCATCAAGGAGGATCGGCTCCACTCCATGATCTTCTGGGGGCCGCCGGGCACCGGCAAGACCACCCTCGCCAGCGTCATTGCGCGCCACTCCGGCGCCCATTTTCTCAGCCTCTCCGCGGTGCTCTCCGGGGTCAAGGATATCCGCGCGGCGGTGGAGCAGGCCCGTTTGATCAAGCAGCAGGAGAATCGTCCCACGGTGCTCTTCATCGACGAGGTGCACCGCTTCAACAAGTCCCAGCAGGATGCCTTTCTGCCTCATGTGGAGGATGGCACGGTGGTCTTTATTGGGGCCACCACGGAGAATCCCTCCTTCGAGCTGAACAACGCCCTGCTGTCCCGCGCCCGCACCTATGTGCTCAAATCCCTCAACACGGAGCATGTGGAACAGATCATTCAACAGGCCCTGGCGGATGCCGAGCGTGGACTCGGCGGACGGCATCTCAGCCTGGACGCAGAGCTCCGCCACTTGCTGGCTGAGGCGGCGGATGGTGATGCCCGGCGGGCCCTCAATCTGCTGGAGATCGCCGCCGACCTGACCGAGGGCGAGCAGATAACCCGCGCAGTGATCGAGGAGGTGGCAACGGGCACCCTGCGGCGTTTCGACAAGGGAGGAGAGGCCTTCTACGACCAGATCTCCGCGCTGCACAAATCGGTGCGCGGCTCCGCTCCGGACGCGGCGCTCTACTGGCTGGCACGCATGATCGATGGCGGCTGCGATGCCCTCTATGTGGCCCGTCGGGTGGTGCGCATGGCGAGTGAGGATATCGGCAATGCCGACCCACGGGCTCTGGAGATCGCCCTCAACGCCTGGGACACCCAGGAGCGCCTGGGCAGTCCGGAAGGGGAGCTGGCCATTGCTCAGGCGGTGGTCTACATGGCCTGCGCGGCGAAGAGCAATGCGGTCTATCTGGCCTGGAAGAGCGCCCTGGCGGAGGCGAAGGCCTCAGGCTCCCTGGAGGTGCCCCTGCAGCTGCGCAACGCGCCGACTCGACTGATGAAGGAACTCGACTACGGTAAGGCCTACCGCTATGCCCACGACGAGCCAGAGGGTTATGCGGCGGGGGAAAACTACCTGCCGGATGAGCTGCGGGGGCAGCGTTATTACTATCCGGTGGATCGGGGGCTGGAGATCAAGATCGCGGAAAAACTGGCCTATCTGAAAAAGCTCGATGAAGAATCCACCCAGGGTGGGTAGAATGAGCGGCCAAGAAGATGTCCGTCAGTTCTTTTGCTCGAAAATGGTAAGAAGGTAGGAAATGAAGGTTTCAAGGCTGCTGTTTGCTTTATTGCTTGTTTCATCTCTGGTTGGCTGTTCCGACACTCACCGGCTGGTGAGAACGGAAGGGGTTGGCTTGACGGCGTCCAAGGAGTTGTCGGCATACCTTGTGGTGCCGCGGGACGGTCAATATGACATGACTTTTTATACCGGTTCCGGTGCCATGGTTGCGCAGGGGGTGGAGAAGGCGTTCACTCCTTATCTAAAAAAGATTGTAGTCGGCAGACGCTATGAACACTTGGAAAATGCCTTGAGCAGGGCAAGAGAAAAGGCTGTGGATTATCTGATCTATCCTGAAATCCTCCATTGGGAGGATCGGGCGACTGAATGGTCGGGCAGGTCGGATGTGGCATCGATAAGAGTCACTATTATCGATGTTTCCACAGGGGAAAAGGTTGATAGCGCCGAACTGGGAGGCACCAGCAAGATCATGTCCTGGGGAGGCGAACATCCCCAGGATCTGTTGGCCAAGCCGCTTGCTGACTATGCAGCCGGATTGTTCAAGTAGATAAGTTAACTCGAGTGCCCATCGACCTAGGATAGTTAAGTCGATCAACCATCTGAGCGGAAAGAGGACCATTGACCCAGCTAATTGCCATAGCCGCCGGGGGGGCAGCAGGTGCGTTGTTCCGCTTCTGGGTCTCCAGTGGCGTGTACAGCCTGTTGGGACGTTCCTTCCCGTTCGGTACCCTGGCGGTGAATGTGCTGGGTTCGCTGGTGATGGGGTTTCTCTATGTGCTGCTGCTCGACAGAATGACGGTTGCGCCTGAGATCCGGGCGCTGCTGCTGGTGGGATTTCTCGGCGCCTTCACCACCTTCTCCACCTTCTCCATCGAGACCCTGAACCTGATCGAACAGGCGGATTTCATGAAGGCCGGGCTGAATATGCTGGTGAGTGTGATTGCCTGTGTCTCGGCCTGCTGGTTCGGCGTACTGCTCGGGAGACAGCTGTGATCCTAGAATCCTCAGTTGACCGCTAATGCGCGTACTTTAACATTTTGAAAATATGAACTTTATTGTTAATTGGTATATTCACTATTGAGTGAACTGCGCTACACCACGAATTGCACACTTGTGGCGGCACATGGCTATGTTACAACTCCTTGGAATAGAACTACTATTCCGCGTCGTTGTGCCTTGCCCTGCACCACCACAAGCGCACCCTTCGCAGTGTTCAACTGAGGATTCTAGGATGATGACAACCGAAGTGACTATGGTAAGGGTCTATCTGACCGAGGGCGACCACCAGTTTCGCCAGTTGTTGGACTTTCTGCACAAGGAAGAGCAGGTCTGCGGCGTGACCGCCTTCCGGGGCATTGCCGGGTTTGGCAAGTCGGGCAAGGCCCATGAGTCCAACCTGCTGGATATCTCCCTCGACCTGCCGCTGGTGATCGAGTTTTTCGATCGTCCTGAGAAAGCCGCAAAGATCCTGCAAGATTTGAATCGTATTGTTGAACCGGGCCATGTGGTGAGCTGGCCCGCCAGAGTGAATAAAGGTGAATAACACATGCTCGACCCCCGTCTGTTAAGAAACGACCTGGACAACACCGCGGCGTTGTTGGCGCGCCGGGGCTATCAACTCGACAAGGAGCGGCTTTCCGCACTGGAGGCCCGACGTAAGGAGTTGCAGGTGCAATCCCAGGAGCTGCAGAATCAGCGCAACAGCCGTTCCAAGTCGATCGGCAGGGCCAAGGCAGACGGCTTGGATATCCAACCCCTGCTGGCGGAGGTCGCGGAACTGGGGGACAAACTGAAGGATCTGCAGGAGGCGTTGAATCGGGTCCAGGACGAACTCAGTGAGATCAGCCTGGGCATCCCCAATCTACCCCACGAGTCGGTGCCTGACGGGCGGGACGAGGCGGACAACCGGGAGGAGCGTTACTGGGACGAGCCACCGGTATTCGATTTCACACCCAAGGACCATGTCTCCCTCGGCGAGGCCAAGGGGATTCTCGATTTCGAGGCGGCCGCGCGCCTCACCGGCTCCCGTTTTGCGGTGATGGCCGGGCCCCTGGCGCGGCTGCATCGGGCCCTGATCCAGTTCATGCTGGATACCCATACCCGCGAGCACGGCTATACAGAGGTCTATGTGCCCTACCTGGTGAATGCGGACAGCCTGCGGGGTACCGGCCAGCTGCCCAAGTTCGAGGAGGATCTGTTCAAGCTCTGCGGCGAGTCGGAGTACTACCTGATCCCTACCGCCGAGGTGCCGATCACCAACCTGGTGCGGGATCAGATCATCGAGGCGGACACCATGCCGCGCAAATGGGTGGCCCACACTCCCTGTTTCCGCTCCGAGGCGGGCTCCTACGGCAAGGACACCCGTGGCATGATCCGTCAGCATCAGTTCGAGAAGGTGGAGCTGGTGCAGGCGGTGGCGGCGGACGACTCCTTCCAGGCCTTGGAGCAGCTGACCGGCCATGCGGAGGTGATCCTGCAGAAGCTGGGACTGGCCTACCGGGTGGTGACCCTCTGCACCGGGGATATCGGTTTCTCCTCCACCAAGACCTACGACCTGGAGGTCTGGCTGCCGGGGCAGGGCAAATTTCGGGAGATCTCCTCCTGCTCCAACTTCCTCGATTTCCAGGCCCGCCGGCTGCAGGCCCGCTGGCGCAACCCGGAGACCGGCAAACCGGAGCTGGTGCATACGGTCAATGGTTCTGGACTGGCGGTGGGGCGTACCCTGGTGGCGGTGATGGAGAACTATCAGGACGCCGAGGGCAATATCATGGTGCCCGAAGTGCTGCGGCCCTACATGGGCGGATTGGAAAAGATCTGATCGAAAAAATGTAGGAGCGGGCCATGCCCGCGAAAAAGGCTTGATCCTGTTCCAAACCCTTTCATAGGTGAAAGACAGGAAAGGGGGTCACACCATCATGATCAACAGAATCACAAACCCCACCACAAACGCAATCGGTACCACCACCGCCTGCCAGTCACCGCCCTCCGCCTTGGGGCTGTGCTTCAGCATATGCTTGGCCCTTGGCCAGAGAAACAGGATCATCGCTCCAAGCAGAACGGCCCAGATAATCTTTGTCCAGTCCATTATTCTATCCCCATAAATGAGAAACCCCGGCAGTAGCCGGGGTTTTGCTAGACAAGCCTCAGCCTATCAGTCGTCACCGGAAAGCACGCCCAGCAGGGCCAGCAGATGGATGAACAGGTTATAGATGCTCAGGTAGAGGCTGACCGTGGCCATGATGTAGTTGGTCTCACCGCCATTTACCATGCGACTGGTGTCATACAGGATGAAACCACTCATCAGCAGGATCACCACAGCGGAAATCGCCAGATGCAGGGCAGGCATGTCGATAAAGATGCTGGCCAAAATAGCAACGAACACCACCAGCATTCCGGCCATCAGGAAACCACCCATGAAACTGAAGTCACGCTTGCTGGTCAGGGCGTAGCCGGATAGACCGAGGAAGATGATGCCGGTACCGCCCATGGCGGTGCCGACAATTTCCGGTCCGTTGGACATGGCCAGATAGGAGTTGAGGATTGGGCCAAGGCCGAATCCCATCAGACCGGTGATCCCAAACACCACTGGCAGACCGGCCGCGGAGTTGGCAGTGCGAGGCAGTACAAGCCAGATCAACGCCATTGCGCCGATGACGGATGCCAAATAGGTCCAGCCTGGCATGGCCAGAAAGACAGAAGCGGTAGCAGTCAGGGCGCTGAACAGCAGCGTCATGGACAGCAGCGTATAGGTGTTCTTGATCAGCTTGTTTGATGCAATAACCGATTCAGTGGATCGGATTGCAGTAATATCAAGTCGATTCATAGGGGTTTTATCTCCTGGTAAATGCCTAAAATCAATCAGTTGCCGTTAAGACAGTAAATGGTTCCGTAGGTTCAGCAAAGGATACAAGGATCGAAAAAAAGATCAACTAACCGGATATGGCGTTAAAGCTGGAAATTTCAAGTCGGTTTCAGGTATTCTAGCGCACCTTCGGAACAATGGTGCAGTTGGCTGAACGACCGTACAGAATGTCGGGCTAGCCGTAGGTCGGCAACCCTTGCCGACATCCGCACTTCGATCCAGCGGCAGGATGGCGGAAAAGGGTTTCCGCCCTACTTGGATTTCCTGCGTAGATTTCCTGTGTCAACTGACATGCAGCTGAACGATGGGGCTAAT
>CBDVCD010000211.1:0-6351 GCA_965372385.1 uncultured Gammaproteobacteria bacterium
TTGTAGAACCAGCAGCCTTCGAAGATGGCGGCGAAGAAGAGGTAGGCCATGACGAAGTTCTGCAGTTCGTCCGGATCGCGTAGGTCAATGTCGGGACGCAGCACGGAGGAGAGACGGCGGTTGGTGATCTGGATCTTGCGGTTGATCTCCGGCACCACCCGGTAGCGGTTGTAGATCTCGCCCTGGTCGAGGCCGATGGTCTCGATACAGTGCTGGTAGGTCCAGGTGTGAAGGGACTCTTCGTAGACCTGGCGTGCCTGGTAGATCTGCAGTTCGGGAGCGGACATCTTCTCCATCACAGCCAGGCCGATGTTGCGCATCGCCAGGATGTCGGAAGTGGTGAGATAGGATAGCACGTTCTCGTAGACGTGGCGCTCTTCCAGGGTCAGTTTGTAGTGGTAGTCATGGACATCCTGGGCCATGTTGATGTCCAGCGGCGTCCAGTGGTTCTTGTTGGCGTTGAGGAAGTACTCCCAGGCCCATGGGTACTTGAAGGGCGCCAGCTGGTTGATGTCGGTCATGCCGTTGATGACCCGCTTGTCATCCGGATTGACCGGTTTCATGTCCAGCGGATTGACTGGCTCGAGCTCAGGCTTGACCGGTGCCTTGGCAAGTGCTTCCTCCACCACATGAGGGTGAGCAGGTTGCGGCTCTGCTTTCTGTTCCGTGGCGGGTACCGGTGCCAGTGGAGCCAGTGGATCGTCCCAATTCAGCATATTTTTTCCTCTTTGGTAATTTGCTTGTTCACCACAGAGAGCACGAAGATATTATTCATATGAAGTGCTTGGGGGCGTTGTGGGAGAGCCCAAACGATCATAATCTTCGTGTCCTCTGTGTGCTTCGTGGTGAATGACTTATCTTGGGTTGATTGTTTACTGGCAAGCCTCACATTCCGGGTCGAGGATGGAGCAGGCCTGGGGGGCTTCGTTGCCGCCGCCGACCAGGTCTACACCGCTACCGCTCTGTTTGACCGAGGTCTTCTCCGCGCCGGTGGCGCCGATGGAACGCAGGTAGTAGGTGGTCTTCAGGCCCCGTACCCAGGCCAGCTTATAAAGGTTGTCGAGCGCCTTGCCGGAAGGCTCCGCCATGTAGAGGTTGAGGGACTGGCCCTGGTCGATCCACTTCTGCCGCCGTGCGCCGGCCTCCACCAGCCAGCGGGCGTCGATCTCGAAGGCGGTAGCGTAGGTGGCCTTGAACTCCACCGGGATGCGGTCGATGGTCTGCAGGGAACCGTCGTAGTATTTCAGGTCGTTGATCATCACCTCGTCCCACAGATCCAGTTTCTTCAGATCATGCACCATGTAGGGGTTGACCACGGTGAACTCGCCAGAGAGGTTCGATTTGACGAACAGGTTCTGATAGGTGGGCTCGATGGACTGGCTCACCCCACAGATGTTGGAGATGGTGGCAGTGGGCGCGATCGCCATGGTGTTGGAGTTGCGCATACCTTGGCGCTTCACTTTCTCGCGCAGGCCGTCCCAGTCCAGGGTCTGGCTCTCGTCCAGCTGCAGGTAGTCGCCACGCTCCGCCTTCAGCAGTTTCACCGAGTCGATGGGCAGTATGCCCTGGCTCCACAGGGAGCCCTCGAAGGTGGAGTAACGACCACGTTCCTCCGCCAAGTCGGAAGAGGCCTGTATCGCGTAGTAGCTGACTGCTTCCATGGAACGGTCGGCGAACTCCAGTGCCTGTTCCGAGGCGTAGGCCAGTCGCATCTTATACAGGGCGTCCTGAAAACCCATGATGCCCAACCCTACCGGCCGGTGGCGCAGGTTGGAGTTACGTGCCTGGGGCACGGTGTAGTAGTTGTAGTCGATGACATTGTCGAGCATGCGCATGGCGGTGGTGATGGTCTGCTCCAGCTTCGCCAGGTTCAGGCCGCTCTCGTCCACATGGGCGGGCAGGTTGACCGAGCCCAGGTTGCATACCGCGATCTCATTGTCGTTGGTGTGCAGGGTGATCTCGGTGCAGAGATTGGAGCTGTGCACCATGCCGACGTGCTGGTTGGTGTAGCGCAGGTTGCAGGGGTCTTTGAAGGTGACCCAGGGATGGCCGGTTTCGAACAACAGGCCGAGCATCTTACGCCACAGATCCACCGCCTTGACGGTTCGGTGTATGCTCATTTCACCGCTGGCCGCCTTCGCCTCGTAGGCGGTGTAGGCCTGCTCGAAGGCCTGGCCGGTGAGATCGTGCAGGTCCGGGGTCTCGTTGGGGGAGAACAGGGTCCACTCCTGCTCCTCCACCACCCGCCGCATGAACAGGTCCGGGATCCAGTTGGCGGTGTTCATGTCGTGGGTGCGGCGGCGGTCGTCGCCGGTGTTCTTGCGCAGGTCGAGGAAGTCCTCGATGTCGATGTGCCAGGTCTCCAGATAGGCGCAGACCGCGCCCTTACGTTTGCCGCCGTTGTGGGCGAGCGCAGCGGTTGTCATGTAGGAGTGGTCACCTTCGACTTTCAGGTCATAGACGAAGGGAATGGGAGTAATATCGGCTACCGAACGTACCCGCGTGAAGAGCTGGTTTTTCCACTGCAGCCAGTTGAACTTGGTCAGTGGCTTGCATCCGATGCGCTCAGCAATCGCCTTGACCGCGGGCACACGCAGATCATAGGCCTTGCAGATACCGTTGAAATAGATGCTTTTACCATCTGCACGCACCCCTTGGTGGGTCTGCTCGCGTTCTCGGTACTGGCCCGCACAGGGTATGCCGAGGCGTAGCAGCTGGTAACGCAGCCCCTCGATCAACGATTGAGAGGTATTGGTGAAATAGATCTCCTTGCCACGGCTGATGCCACCATCGGTCTCCAGCAACCCCTGGATAAGCGCGAGGGTCTGGTTTTCCGGCAGATGGGCGTAACGCCGGGCGATGCGCTTGTTATTATCCGCGTCGTAGAGGTCTTCACGGGAAAAGACAAAGCCGGGCTTGTCACCCCGAACCAGCTGCCCGGTGGTGGCGTCTCTGGCGACACCGTAACCGGCGGACCAGCCGATCTGCAGATAATTCGGACGTTCATTCTTGATCCAGTAGTGTATGCCTCGTGCTTCGAGGTAGTTACGCACGAACTCGAGGTGGGTGTCTTTGTCTGGGTTGCCCGAAACACCCCATTCGAGACCATGCTTGGCACAGTGACCATCACCGAGCAGGACGCCATAGAGACGGGCGTCATCCTCGTGGAATTCCTCCACGGGGACGATCTCTTGCGGTATCACCTGGGCCACATAATCACCCGCTTTGAGCTGACCGGCTTCCACCCACTGGGGTTTGACCTTCTGGCTTTCCAGCCAGCGGTAACTACGCTCACCGGCCTGCTCCATGGGGATGCCCTGGAGTGCCCACAGCGGGTGGCCGGAGGTAACCCGCAGGGGCGAGATGGCATGTTTGACATCGATCTCAACCATGGGATCGGTCTGGTTGTAGGCCATGCGCTGGGTGACCTCGCGGTAGCTGCCCCGTTGCCCGAGGACCAAATCGCCCTGTTCGATATCCTTGATGGGCTTGACGCCTTCGGCGGTGTACACCAGCGTATCCGGGGCGAAACATTGATTCACCGCCACCGCAGTGTCGTTGGCCACCTTGAGGAAGGGCACGACCCCTTGGGACTTGCCGTTGGTGCCCTTGATGTGGGAACCGAGGCCGCGCACCCGGGTCCAGTCGTTGCCCAGGCCGCCGGCGAACTTGGAGAGCAGGGCATTATCCTTGATCGCCGAGTAGATGCCGTCCAGGTCGTCGGCCACGGTGGTCAGGTAGCAGCTGGAGAGCTGCGGACGCAGGGTGCCGGAGTTGAACAGGGTCGGCGTGGAGCTCATGAAGTCGAAGGAGGAGAGTAGCTCGTAGAACTCGATGGCGCGGCTCTCGCGGTCGATCTCGTTGATCGCCAGACCCATGGCAACACGCATGAAGAAGGCCTGGGGCAGCTCGAAGCGCACGCCGTCCTCGCTGTGGATGAAGTAGCGGTCGTAGAGGGTCTGCAGACCCAGATAGGTGAACTGCAGGTCGCGCTCCGGTTTGATCGCGGTGGTGATGCGCGCCAGGTCGTACTGGCCAAGGCGGCCATCCAGCAGCTCCAGCTCCTCCGCCTGTTTGAGGTAGGCCTTGAAGTAATCCCCGTAGCGTTCGCCCATCTCGGTCTGGGTGTTGACGTTGGTCTCCAATGCGAGAAACCCCAGGCCCTCACGGCGCATGATGTCGAGCAACAGGCGGGCGGCCACCTGGGAGTAGTTGGGCTCCTGGTCGATCAGGGTGCGCGCGCTCATCACCAGGGTCTGGGAGACGTCGCTCTCCTTCACCCCGTCGAACAGGTTGCGACAGGTGTCGTCGATGATACGCTTGGCGTCCACCTCCTCCAGGCCGTTGCAGGCCTCGTTCACCAGGGCGTGCAGCCGGGCCACATCCAGGGGCCGGATGGTGCCGTCCTTCAGGGTGACATTGACCAGCTGTTCCTGGGGCAGGCCTTCCAATTCCGCCTTCTGGGCCGCCTTTTCCGCGCGTCTTTGCGCCTGCTGTTCGCGATAGAGCACATAGGCGCGGGCAATCTTGTGTTCCCCGGAGCGCATCAGGGACAGCTCCACCTGATCCTGGATGTCCTCGATGTGTACCGTGCCGCCCTCTGGCATGCGGCGGGTCAGGGCCTGTACCACCTGTTCGGTGAGTTCCCTGACCCTGTCGTGGATGCGGCCGGAGGCAGCGGCACTGCCGCCCTCCACCGCGAGGAAGGCCTTGGTCACCGCGATGGTGATCTTGCTGGGATCGAAATGGGTGACCTTACCGTTGCGGCGGATAACCTGAACGGCGCCCAGCGAGTGGCTGCTGCTATGTTCCGATGCCGATTTTGCGCTGATCGGTGGCTTGGGTGTGGCAGTCAAGTCGATGGGGGCTGCTTCTATGGCCATGTTTTCTCCTGTGAATTGGGCTTCACTTGTCCTGTACGAAGGGCGATGCTGCTGCCGCCGATTTAGTCAATGAATTATCCGAGGCTTGATTGCGGGCATATCCGCCAGGAGAGGCCTCATTTCTGCTTGATGTCTGGTACTTATGCCAAACTTTCAGCTAACCCGGCTGGGCGTCTGAAAGCCTGGTCCGTGGTTAATGTTTCTCAACCTTTTGCCGCTCCCACCTCAGAACCGCCTTCGGCGTTTCATCAGGTACTTCCCGAACTCGCTAGCTCGTTCTGGTCGTGCGCTTCCATGCGCTTGCGGCATTTGTACATCCATGTACGTCAAATCACAATATATACGCAGATAGAACAATGTCAACCACAATATGTTGTGTATCAGGCTGTGAATAAGCTTGTGCAAGCTGTGGGTGAGTTGTGGATAAAATTGCCGGATATATGACTATTCGACGGTAAATCACGGGCTTATCCAATCGTCGTGATTTTGTCCACAGTCAGGTGAAAAAACAGTTCAGGAATTAAAGGTTTGTGGTGGTGTTTTCTGGAGAGTGAAATGGTTCTCATTGAGTGGCAGCGCATCAGCCGCATTTTGTCGAGCGGGTAAGAAAAAGGGAGGCTTAGGTTTTCCTTCCCAGGCGCCTGTGTCGCTTGAAAAAGCGTTGGCATTCAGAGGGTAGATTGCGTATTGTTTGCAGCAGTTTGGAAAGCCCTACAAGATGTAGTGTCAAGATGATGAGGAGTCTGTTTCGATGCTTGTAAGCGAAATCATGTCAAAATCACCCAAGTCGGTGACCCCGGAAACCAAGCTCCTGGAGGTGGTTTCCCTGATGTGCCTGTTCCGTTACAGCGGTTTGCCGGTGGAAGAGAATGGCGAATTACTTGGCATCATCGCGGAGAAGGATGTGCTGCACCGCATGTTTCCCAAGTTGGAGGATTTTGCCGATATCATGGCAACACCTGATTACGATGCCATGATGGGCCAGTACAAGGATGTGGTGAATCTGAAGGTCGGTGACGTGATGACCCCGCGGGTGGTAACGGTCAGCCCGGATGTGCATATCCTGCGGGCCGCCACTATCATGGTACGCCATAAATTCCGCCGCATACCCGTGGCCGATCACGGCAAGCTGGTTGGCATGCTCAGTCTGGGCGATATCCACAAGGCCATCTTTCAGGCCAATCTAGCCGAGAATATGTGTAAGGATTAGACTGGATTTCACTCATCCTGCCCAGGGCCAGCCCCGCACCGCGGGGTTTGGTCTTGCTCTTATCTGACCTCTATCTTAATAGAGGAAGATAAGGGTTGCTGAAAAAAAGAATTATCCAATCTCACGCCCTTCCTCAGGCGACGTTCAATCGCAAAATCCTCTAATTAGTGTCCGTCCAGAAATAAGGTCATTCCCTCCCCCCGCGGGGGAGGGCTA
This sequence comes from uncultured Gammaproteobacteria bacterium, assembly GCA_965372385.1. Classification (GTDB taxonomy): domain Bacteria; phylum Pseudomonadota; class Gammaproteobacteria; order Chromatiales; family Chromatiaceae; genus JASJBU01. Next base: position 6,310 of record CBDVCD010000211.1, read on the forward strand.
GGGTGGGGGCGATCATATGGCGTTGAATTTCATGCCATTACT
>CBDVCD010000212.1:0-6347 GCA_965372385.1 uncultured Gammaproteobacteria bacterium
TTGCCAGTTCCTGCAATTCATTGGCCAGGCGCAGGGATTCGTTACTGGAATCGGCGGTGCTTTCGGCGCCCTCTGATGTCTGTCCGGCAAGCTGTCTGATATTGATGATACTGCCATTGATCTCTTCGCTCACCGCGCTCTGTTCCTCGGTGGCCGAGGCGATCTGCACGTTCAGTTCATTGATTTCATGGACAGCCGCGACAATGGACTCCAGCGCCTTGCCGATCTCCTCGGTCTGGGCCACGCTGGTCAGTGTCTGGCTGCGCCCCTTCTCCATTACCTTGACCGCCTCACGCGTCGCCCCTTGCACCGTTTCGATCATGGCCTGGATCTCCTGGGTGGATTCCTGGGTGCGCTGCGCCAGGGTGCGGACTTCATCCGCCACGACGGCGAATCCACGTCCCTGCTCCCCGGCCCTGGCCGCTTCGATGGCCGCGTTCAGGGCCAGCAGATTGGTCTGTTCCGCAATGCCCCGAATGACATCCAGGACGCTGCCGATGCTGGCCGCATCGCTCTCCAGCCGATGAATCACCTGTGAGGCATTCTCCACTTCCGCCGCCAGAGAATCGATGGATTGGATGGCGGTCTTGACGATGGTCGCACCCTCGCTGGAGGTCTGGTCCGCGCGTCTGGCCGCTTCAGCCGCCATGACGGCGTTCCTCGATACCTCCTGGACCGAGGCCGACATCTGATTCATGGCCGTGGCGACCTGTTCGGTGTCACTTCTCTGCTGCAGGGCATTTTGCTTGGTCCCCCCGCTGACGGCTGACATCCTGTCGGCGGATTCCGTCAACTGCCTCGAGGTGCTCAAGATACGCTCGAGAAATGACTGAATCTTGTCCAGCATTTTGTTGAAGTTCGTCGCCAGCTGGCCCAGTTCATCCGATGAGTTGGAGTCGACCCGGTGACTGAAATCCCCTTGCTCGATGACATCCGACATTACACCCCTTAATAGCTCGATGGGCCTGACGATGCTGCGGTTGATCAGCAGCGCGACAATCAAGATGAGAAGTGTCATGCAGACGGAGATGCCAATGACCCATTTGCTTTGGCTCCAGAAGATAGCGGAGACATCATCGATGTAGACCCCCGAGCCGATGACCCAGCCCCAGGGTTGAAAGCCTTTGACATAGGAGATCTTTTCCAGCGGTTTATCCGCCCCGGGTTTGGGCCAGAGGTAGGAGACAAATCCGGCATTATCGGCTCTGACCAGGTTGACCATCTCGATAAACAGACGTTTGCCATGCGGATCCTTTACCCCGGACAGGTCTTTACCATCGAGCTGGGGCTTGAAGGGGTGCATAATCATGCGGGGTTGCAGATCGTTGATCCAGAAGTAGTCATTGGCGCCATAGCGCATCCCCTTGATAGCGTCGATGGCAGCCTGTTTTGCCGCCATCTCGCTCAATTCACCTGTTACTACCTTCTGCTTGAAATGTTCCAGGAGGCCATAGGCGGTCTCCACCACATGCTGGGTCTTTATCTTACGGTCGTCCAGGAGGACCCCGTGCAGGGATGACAGGGTGGTCAGGGCTATCAGGGTCATACCGAGAACAGCCAGTCCGATCTGCAGCCAGAGTTTGGATTGAACGGTTAGATTTCCTAGCGGGTTCTTCATCTTGCTTACCTACTGATGTGGTTTTTTTGTTCCCATGAACATAGCGTCTCCGCGGCGGCGTTCTTGAGTCTACGCTGATCCAGCTCAATGGAATCCCGGCTTTCTGAAGACGGCATAGCGTCATATTGGCTAAACTGAATATTGACCATTCAGTAAGTAATAAGACTAACCCATACCCTGAGCACATCAGTCATGGAAAAAACCCTGCAACGCCTGCTCGATGCCGAAATGAGGGCCGAGCGGATTCACCAGCAAGCAGTCGAGGCGAAGGAGCGGGTCATCCAGGATGCCCTGCGGGAGGCACGGGCTGAGGAGGAGCGTTTCGAGGCCCGCCTGCCCGAGCTGCACAGCAGCTTTCTGGAGAAGGCCGAGCAACGGGCGGAACAGACCATTGCCGAACTCAAGCGGCGCTTTGACGAACGGCACGCGCAACTGCGCAAGTTTGCCGAGTCGCGGGAAGAGGAGGCGCTGGATGCGGCCTTTGCGGTGCTGATCGATCCGGACGCTGACAACTGATGCAGAGAAGGGCATGAACGTCTGTGGTTCCCAGACCTATCTCAGGACCCGGATCCGGATTCTGGCCAACCGTCTGTTGAGCGATGAGGCCATTGGCGAGCTGATGGCGCTCTCCCTGGACGAACTGGAACTCAAATTCCAGCTGCAGTCGATCCTGCAGGAGGGGGAAGAGCCGCAGCGCAACAGTCAAATCATCGAACGCAGCCTGCTGCGACTGCTGATGCTCGAATTCATCCTGCTGTTGCGACCGCTCACCAGCAAGGGCCGCAAGCTGTTGTTACACTGGTCGCGAAAGTTCGAACTCTACAATCTGAAGACCCTGATCAGAGGCAAACTCAACGGTCTGGAGATAGAAAAGATCAGGGACGATCTCTACGATCTGCCAAAGCATATACGCCTGCCCCATGAGGCCCTGCTGCACGCGGAGAACGTCCTCGAAATGTTGCGTATGCTGGAGCGCGGCCCCTATGCCGCCATCGCCCGCCAGGCGCGCCAAGTCTATGAAGAGCAGAACGAACCCTTCTCCCTGGACGCGGCAATCGACCGCCACTACTACACCAGCATGGCACGCCACGTCGATCAATTGGAGGTGACGGATAAGCCAGGCCTGTGGCACCTGGTCAGCACCCTCATCGACCGCCAGAACATCCTCTGGCTGCTGCGTTACCGTTTCGCCTATCACTTCGCCCCCAGCAATACCTACTATCTGCTGATCACCACCGGTGGAAGGATCGACCGCCACAGACTGATGCGGCTGTGCAACCTGGAGAGCTTCGACGCCCTGATCGAAAATCTGCCAGCCCGGTTCTCCCAACTATTGAGCAGCGCCGATAACAGCATGCAGATCCGCCAACGGCTCGATCTCTATGTCTCGGCAGAGGCGCGCAGCCTGATCCGCAGTAGTCCCTGTGCGGTAGTGGCGGCCCTTGGCTATCTGGTAGTGCGGGAGAAGGAGTTGCGCCGCCTGTTCGCCATCATCCAGGGTAGATTGCTCGAACTGGATGACGCGGTGATCGAGGAAGCGGTGATGGGACCTTTGGCCTCGCCTGCCATGCAGGAGGCCTCGGATGTTTAGCCCCCTGCCCATGAAGCATGTGACGATTCAGGCGCTGGCATTGGATCTACCCGCCGCTTCACTGATCCTTGCCGAACTGGGGGTATTCAACCCCGACACCCGAGAGACTGCGGCTGAGGCCCTGCCGGAGACCCCCGGCAAACGCTACCGGGAGCTCCACCAGCAGGCCCAGGGCAGACTGGAGAAGATCGCCGCCTATGTCGACCACACCCCGGCCAGCGCCAGAGCGGATCTCCACCCCATTGATGAAGCTGAACTGGAAGCGGCCGATCGCTGGCTGGGGGAGGCCTGGCGGGTCTGCTCGCAATATGAAGAGGACAAGCGCAGCCTGCTGGACAGCCACCGGGAGATCGATCAGTTGGAGAGCACCCTGAAGAACTTCAGCAAGCTGGAGGTCGATCTGGGTCTGCTGCGGAGCCAGAAGCGTTTCCTCGACATCCATATCGGCAGTGTGCCCCATGAGCACGTGAGACAGTTGCGGGATGCGGTGAGTCTGGACGGTTATCTGCTGTTCGTCTACATGGAGAACCACCGCAACTCCAATGTGGTGATTATCGGCCCGGGGGGGCGGAGAACCCAGCGACTGAGGTCCGTGCTCGACACCGCCGGTTATCGCGCCTTTGAGCTGCCCCCGGAACTGCATGCTAAGCCACAACAGGCAGCGCATAGCCTGGCGCAACGCCGGGCAGCGCTTCAGGAACAGGATCTGCAGCTGACCAGACGCTTTGATGAGTGGCGCAGCACCGCCAGGTCAGAGCTGGAGAGGTCGGCCCAGACCCTGCTGCTGGCAGCCCCCTATGTGGCGCTGGGCGAGGCAGCCCACAACCGGGGAAATCTGGCTCAGCTGCTAGGCTGGGTGCCGGCCGCTGACATCCACCGGCTGGAGGAGACCCTGCGGCGCAAGCTGCCCCATCCATGCGTCCTGCAGGCCCGGGACCCAACTCCTGAGGAGCGCCAACTGGTGCCATCGGTACTGCGCCACAACCGCTGGCTGAAGCCCTTCTCCATCCTGGTCACCCAGTATGGTGTGCCCCGCTACGGCGAAGTCAATCCCACCAGCCTGTTCGCCCTCACCTACGTCAGCATGTTCGGCATGATGTTCGGCGATGTGGGGCACGGTGCGGTGATCCTGACCGCCGCCCTGCTGGCCCGGCGCAGGCTGGGGCCGTTCAGCTTCTTCGCCATTACCGCGGGCCTCTCCTCGATCCTGTTCGGCTTCCTCTACGGCAGCATCTTCGGTTACGAGCACATCCTGCATGCGCTCTGGATTGCGCCCCTGTCAGACCCTCTCTACATGATGCGTATGGCCTTGATCTGGGGAGTGGGTTTTATCACCCTGATCAGCCTGGTGAATATCCTCAACCATCTCGTCATGGCGGATTGGCTGGGCGCCCTGTTCGCCAACAACGGGCTGCTCAGCCTGCTGTTCTACGCCGGCCTGCTCGGGCTCGGCTTCAGCTTCTACCAGCAGAGTGACTCCGGTCCCTGGTGGCCCCTGCTGACCGGCATCTCACTCATCAGTCTGTTCAGCTACCAGTTGATGAAGCAGCAGGCTCCCCCTGGGGAACGTCTACTGGTGGCATTGATCGAGACCTATGAGACCATTATCGGGTATATTTCCAATACCCTCTCCTTCCTGCGCGTGGCGGCCTTCAGCCTCAACCACGTGGCGCTGGCCATTGCGGTCTTCACCCTGGCCAACAGCATGGGAGAGGTGGGGCACTGGCTGATGGTAGTGTTCGGTAATCTGTTCATCCTGGTGCTGGAGGGGGCTATAGTCACCATTCAGGTATTGCGACTCGAATATTATGAAGGCTTCACCCGCTTCTATGCCGGCGACGGCAGGGCATTCAAGCCATTGAAGCTATGAATACTGAAAATGAATTAGTTCTACTTTGTAAGATTAGCCACGGAGGCACAGAGCACACAGAGAATACTTTTGTCATCTCTGTTTTGGGACAAGTCAAACGCCGGGAGAACCCATTATCACAGGATAATCCCCGCATTTTACAGCAGTTGCGATTGCTCTGTGTCCTCTGTGTCTCTGTGGCAAAATTTCTTATCAATCAATCTGACAAAATAGGATTAAAGCGTCGCATAACCCAAGCAACCGCAGAGAGGGGCAAAATATGTACTGGCTGATTGGAGCGATGACCCTGGTCATCATCGGCATCATCGTCATCGGTGTGATCCTGGAGCTGCAGCCAGACAGAGACCTGCGAGGCTGGTTCAGACCCACCCTCGGCGGCAACCTGCTGTTCTTCATCGCCGCCCAGGGGAGCTTGTGGTTTCTAGGCATCGAGGAGGTGATGGCGAACCCCGCCATCGCCGAGGCCGGCAAAGACATCTCCATCGGCACCGCCCTGGCGATGATCGGCGTCGCTATCCCCACCGCCATGAGCACCCTCGCCGCGGCTTACGCAGTGGCCTCCATCGGTGCTGCCTCCCTGGCGGTACTGGCGGAACGGCCCGAGGTGTTCGGCCGCACCCTGATCTACCTGGGACTGGCGGAAGGTATTGCCATCTACGGCCTGGTGATCAGCATCCTGCTGCTGGACAAGCTCTGAAACGGCCATGAGCCCCAACAACCCAGCAATGCAGACCCGGCTGATCTTCATCGGCGGTCAGGCCCTGACCGATGGGTTCCTCCTGATCGGCTTCGAGACCCTGACCGATCCGGATGTGGCGCAGATTGACCAGCTGATCAGCGGTCTGCTGGAACAGCGGCAAAACGCCTTTCTGGTGATCGAGCAGTCGGTCAACGAGCTGGAGTCAAAGATGCTGCAGCTGGTGCGCAGTGAGGGCGGCCGTATTGTGCTCTCGGAGGTGCCCTCGCTGAAGGATCCATCCTGCTTCCACTGTGAGCTGGACCAGCAGATCGAAAAGCTGATGGGCGGGGCTCAACTGGCGGAGCGAGTCGGATGAATCAGGTCGAGGCCCTGGAGAAGGCAATCCTCGAGCATGCCGAGGAGATGGCCAACGAGAGCCGCAAAAGCGCCGAGATTGGGCGTCGGAACATCCTGCGGGAGTCCAGCGAGCGGCTGCATCTGCGGGAGGAGAAGGAGATCCTGCTGGCCAAGTCACTGGCCGACCGGGCCTATCTGCGTAAGGTCCAGGCGGACGAACTGAAACTGCGCA
>CBDVCD010000213.1:0-6346 GCA_965372385.1 uncultured Gammaproteobacteria bacterium
ACTGGCGCAACAAGGCCCCGGGCTTCGGGTTTCCCGGCGGCGAAGCCCGAAAGGAGTTCGTGGCCCGAGTCCAACGCGGCCTTGCCCGCCTCCAGGCGAGTGGCGTCACCTGCGCGCTACTCGTGCTCCACAAGGGCCCCATCCGAGTCATCGCCGAAGAACTCCTCAACCAGCCCCCCCAATCCCGGCCTTCCAGCTTCGGCAAACTCATAACGGGCACGTACAACGGGCTTGTTGATTTCGATCAAGGCGCCAAGGTCGCAGGGTGTTGCCGAGACCACCACGTCGGCATCGGCCGCATTGATGGTGTCACGCAGTGCCTGGAGTTGTGACGGATGATAGCCGACTGCCGGGAGTACCGGGCCGATATGCGGGTATTCCGCATAGATCTTGGCAATCTCTTCCACGGCAGCAGGGCGGGGATCGATGATCGCTCCCGCCTGGGCTTGTGTGGCAGCGACAAATCCTGCCCCATAAGACATGCCTCCATGGGTGATGGTCGGGCCGTCCTCCACAATGATCACCCGTCTGCCGGTTATCGCTGCAGGGTCGTCCAGGGTGACCGGTGAGGAACCACGCACGATCCTTGCCTGGGGATTGATGCTTTTTACATTTTCAGTCACCTGTTGGATGTCGGCGTCAGCAGCGGAATTGACCTTGGCCACAAGCACGATATCGGCCATGCGCAGAACCGCCTCGCCGGGATGGTGGCTGGTTTCATGGTTCGGCCGTAACGGATCGACGAGTACGATGTGCAGGTCGGGCCGAATGAAGGGGAAATCATTATTTCCGCCATCCCACAGGATGACATCGGCCTCTGCCTCTGCCCGTTGGGTGATCTCGGCATAATCAACGCCGGCATAAACCAGATTCCCCAGGGCCAGATGGGGCTCGTACTCCTCCCGTTCCTCGATGGTGCATGCAGCGGTATCCAGCTCACTTTTACTGGCAAAGCGTTGCACCGCCTGACGCTCCAGATCGCCATAGGGCATAGGGTGACGGATGACCGCTACCTTCAGGCCATGCTGTTTCAACCTGCGCGACAGCCAGCGAGCGGTCTGTGATTTGCCGCAGCCGGTCCTGACCGCGCAGACGGCGATGACCGGAATGCTGGACTGGATCATGGTATGTTCCGGGCCCAGCATCAGAAAATCGGCGCCGGCCGCTAAAACGATGGAGGCCTTGTGCATGACACGGGCATGGCTGATATCGCTGTAGGCCAGGATGACCTGGTCGATTTTCTGCTCACGGCAGAGTGCTTCAAGCTCGGTTTCAGGCACAATCGGTATCCCGTCAGGGTAGAGATCGCCCGCGAGCATGGGCGGGTAGCGGCGATCGGCGATCTGCGGAATCTGCGTCGCGGTAAAGGCGACCACCTGAGTGTCTGAATCCCCTCGATAAACCAGATTGAAATTATGAAAATCACGGCCAGCAGCACCCATGATGAGAATGCGTTTGGGAGTTGTTTTTTCTGACATTGATACTATCGCTACAAGATCATGCTGATTTCAGAAATGCGGTGCGATCATCAGGTAGAAGGACTCTTGGCCGATACTGCTCACACCAAAGCCGATGACCAGCGCACCCAGCACCGTATCGGCTCCCCAGTAGACTCCCCCAGCCTTGACCCAGTCCCAGGGATCTTGCATTAAGGGATCGTCGATGCGGCCGGCTTCGAGTGACAGGCCCAGATAGGCTCCCCGTCCGAGTTGCGAAGGAAGGCGTGCATACTGGTAGAAATAGCCGAGATTAGCCAGGTTGTATCTTGTTCCACTGAGTTGATCGAGATAGAGACCAGACAATCGCCGGGGCCCACCAAGCTTGAAGGGATCGTAGATGGGGGTGGAGCCAGCAATATCATCGCCCCATTCTACACCGGTTGAGAATGTACTCTTGCCGAAGCTCTTGAAACCATTGAAGGTCAGCTGGACTCGGGTGTACTCATCCTCCGAACCCCAGTCTTTGTCGGTGGCGCGAAAGTGAAATCGCGCAAGAATGCCGGAACGCGGGAAAGCCAGGCTATCGAGCTGATCGATCACGGCGCTGATTTCCAGGCCAACCTGTTTCACGCTTTCGGCAGGCACTAAGGGGGTGGCAATGCCAAAGTCGGGTTTCGTCTCCACCTTGCCGATGAAGGGGCCAATGCGCAATTCTCCAGCCTCACCTGTCAGGCCCAAGTCGAGACCCAGCCGAGACCAGGTTACCTCGTGCTGACCGATATGCAGATCCTGCAGGTAGAACTGGACCAGTTCTCTTTGCAGCGTGAAATAGGGTGCAATGAAAGCACCATCCCGTACCTGTAACGGTTGTAAGAATTCGGTATGAAACAGGGATTCGTAACCCATTTGCAGATCCATGCGCCACTCGGCGCCGAGGTCGTTGACCCAGGTGCGACGATAGCTGGCAGCAAGATTGAGCTGGGTCGGGCTGTTGAAATCAGTGATCGCATCAAAGCCAAACTTCAGGTAACCCGGTCCCCAGGGTTTCGATTTGGCTTCGATTTCTAAGGTGTAGGACTCGCCATCCGGCAACAACCGGTAACCCACGAGGGAGAAATCCCCTCGCCCGTAGATTTTTGTCAAGTCCCTGTCAAGCAATGTCTGATTGAATGCTTCACCAGGCTGGACGGTCAAATCCTGTGCAACCGCATCCGCCCCCACCTTGCCGTCGGTGACGATGGCAATATGATCGATCATTGGGGTTGGTTTCATCCGTGACTGGCGTAGAGCCAGCCATTGCTCGTATTCAGACTGACTGAGGGCAAGGCCCACCAGCGATTCCGTGCGGTCTACCGTTGCCACTCTGCCCCGCTCTATAATCGATTCCTTGGCATTGAAATCGCTGGAAGCAAGGCCTTCAAGATCGGGTTCGATGAGAATATCGTTCGCCTTCAGCTGCTTCAGTGAGGCCCGAACATTCTGCTGGGTCAGCAGATTAATCGACTGGATAGCGACATCGATGATAGTGTGTATCTCCTCGCGCTTCATGGCCGGCGTACCGACATTGACAGCGATGACCAGGTCGCCACAAAGTTCCCGGCCGATCCGCACCGGCAGGTTGCGCACCAGACCGCCATCGACGTAGATCCGGTCATCAATTTCGGTGGGAGCAAGGATGGCAGGCAGTGACATGCTGGCGCGCATGACTTTCGCTAACTCTCCCTGGCTGAATACCGCCATCTCCCCGCTCTCCAGGTCAGTGGCAATGGCCCGGTAGGGTATTGGTAAGCTATCGAAATCGAGACTGGCAGCCGAGGCGCCAAGCCCGATCATCTCCTTCACGAAAAGCTCGAACCTGTAGCCCGAGGAAGCACCCGTGGGTAGTTGAACCTCCCCATTGTTGTAACCCAGGGTAAAGTCGAACAGGGGCTTGTAGTCGTCCTGCTTGATCCTGTATGCAATCTCGGAACGGGAGGGCAAGTCATCGAACAACGCCCCGAGGTCGCTCTTCTCTATTGCCTGCTGCATGGCATTCGGCGAGATACCCGAAGCATAGATGCCACCCACCAACGCCCCCATGCTGGTGCCCACCACGCAATCGATGGGCACCCGCATTTCTTCCAGTACCTTGAGCACACCGATGTGGGCCAGCCCCCTTGCCCCACCACCGGAGAGAACCAGGGCGATGCGGGCCCGTTGCTCATGTGAAGCATCCACATCGGCAAGGCTGTTTGCCGAAACAATATAGGCTGCAATCAGGGTAATGAAGACAATCAGGCGTCCCATGGTCGAGACATAAAACCGTGTTGTGGATTGATTCTTGATTTTAACGGACAAATACTTACTACGCTAAGCTAGAACAATACCACATGCAGGGGCGATCCACGCCACGATTTCATGGAACGGATACGGGGGAGAAGAGGAGAAATGAAGAGTCAAATCACCCTATCCACGTTGTCCGGCTCCATCTCCCTGTAGCCTGGATGAAACGCAGTGGAATCCGGGGGAATGCCGGTGCTGATTCCCCGGATTACGCAAGGCTCCATCCGGGCTACTTACTATCCGATAAAAAGATAAGAGTAATAGCCGGGGTAAACAGGCTTAGCCAGCAGTAAAATCAACTCCATAATGTAGTTGATGCTTGGGCATCATCCAGCTAGTGTACTGGGGTTCACTCTATCTCTCATAGAGTCTCTATATGCTGAAATACCCAATCTTCTGACCTCCATGCTGTTGCGCTCTAAACAGGCTCAGTGGTTTGAAACTTACGTACCGCGGTCCAAGACAGTCTCTGTGCTGAATGCGCTCGCGGGTACTGGCGTGGTCGAATTGGAATCAGACTCCGAGCTTGCTCAGCCACTCGATCTGGAGCAAATTCGTGAAGCCGTAGCGGAATACAATAAACTGGCCCACCGATACAGAGAGCTGTTTGCCGATATTGTGCCTCTCCCATCCCCCGTGTTGAAGGCACCGGAGCAGATGGCGACGGAGGCGTTAATCTGTTTAAAGGCATGGTGTAAATCGGCTGATGATTTGTGGGTGATGCAGCTCCAGCTGGAAGCTATAAGACAAAATCTACTCCTGTTGCAAGAGTGTCTAACGGCGTTGCATGGGGCCTCGTCTGCTGTTTCCGCTCTGTCACACCAGAGTAAATACCTTTATAAGGGTGTTTTCGCCTGTCCCACCACGCACCACCTTGAGGCCAATATATGTGCCGCGGTGGACGAATTCGTCCCAGGAGAGGAGCACAACTTCTATTTCGTGGCGGATTTACCGGTTAACCAGGCGGTCATTGAAAAGACCTATCGCTCCGAATCCTGCCTGCATATCGATGTGCCCGGCTGGCTGTCGTCCTTGCCAAGCAAGCAAAGGTCTCAGGTCAGTAGACGGATCGATAAGGTCGAGTCGCGTATCAAAGCGTACACATTGGATTTGGAAAGCCGAATGCAGGATCCAAAGCTGGCCACTGCAATCGAAAACATGAAACTGTTAACCTGGTATGCAGACCATGCTGAGGAGTTGTCCGGAGACCAAAATTTTTGCCACGTGACAGGCTGGACCACGGTTCAAGGGCCGGAAGAGTTACAGCGGGTCTTGGAACAGGTTGGCATACAGGTGAGCGTCCGATTCTCTCGAGCACCCGAAACCCGCACCCCACCTGTGAGCATGCTGCTGCCAACATGGGCGCATCCCTTCCTGCTCTTCGTCGACATGCTGGGAACCCCGGACACGAACGAAGTCAACCCTGGATTGTTGTTGCCACTGATGGTGCCCCTGCTCTTTGGCTACATGTTTCCCGACGTTGGTCATGGGCTGATGATAGCCTTGTTCAGTGCACTACTTTATAAGCGCTGGCCTCAAGGTCGCTTTCTCATACCTTGCGGGGTGTCCGCCATGCTTTTTGGCATCGTATTTGGAGAAGTATTTGGCTTGGAAGGCATCTTGGAGCCGCTCTGGTTCAAGCCCCTCGAAAACCCGATTATGATTTTAATTCCACCTATTCTGTTTGGTATTGGCCTCATGTTACTGGGCTTGGTATTCAACGGTATTGAGGCCTTCTGGCGTGGCGAAGTCAAATTCTGGTTATTGCGTGATGCGGCTGTGCTGGTGATGTATGGAGCCGCATGTGTGTGGATTTTCTACCCAAAGATTCTTTGGCTCGTAGTCGTAGCTTTGGCGTTGGTTTGGTTTTTGCTGGGACAGATCTATCTAACCCTGCATGACAAGCTTGCGCGTTTGGCAATCAATCTTGTACTGCTGTTTCAGAGTATGTTGGAGCTACTGCTGAATACCCTCTCTTTCCTCCGTGTGGGGGCATTTGCGCTCGCCCATGCGGCATTGTCGGCGGCTGTTCTGCAAATAGCTGATGGTATCGCCAATCCCACGGCTCATGTAGTGGTCATGATTCTTGGACATCTACTGATTGTTGTACTGGAGGGGATGGTGGTTTTTGTCCAGACCACACGGTTGGTTCTGTTTGAATTTTTTACTCGCTTTCTTGAGGCCGAGGGACGTATATTTCGCCCATTGCCTAGCCCACCGAAAAGCCCTGAAGGGAAAACATAACCCATAAAAGGCTGATGACAATAGACGGAGCCGGTCAACAAGAGAGAAGATGTTGACAGGTTTTTGTTTAGCCCGATAGTCTATACCCATCACATGCACTTGTTGGGAGATAGGCATTTGTTACGATCAGCACTGCTTGGCAAACTTTCATTCTGGCTCATCGTCATTGGAATGATGGCCCTGATAACGCCGGAACCGGCATGGCCTGAATGGTTGGCAAGGATGATACTTTCAACCGGTATCGCTTTGGGTATTACCACCATTGGCGTAGGACTTTGGAACAAGCGAGCGCAAAAGAGTCGGAAGGAGTAAGGGCCATGATGTTTCTGTTTCATGGCCCT
>CBDVCD010000214.1:0-6332 GCA_965372385.1 uncultured Gammaproteobacteria bacterium
GAACTTCATCCAATATGTGAAGGACGGCTTCTTCGACGGGACCATCTTCCATCGGGTCATCGAGAACTTCATGATCCAGGGTGGCGGTTTCCTGCCCGGCATGATCGAGAAAGAGACCCGTGAAACTATCGAAAATGAAGCGAAAAACGGTCTTTCCAATGAGGCCGGCACCATCGCCATGGCTCGCACCATGGAGCCGCACTCCGCCACCGCCCAGTTCTTCATCAACCTCTCCAACAACAAGTTCCTTGACCACCCTGGTCAGGACGGCTGGGGCTACTGCGTATTCGGTAAGATCACCAGCGGCATGGACGTGGTGAATAAGATCAAGGGGGTCGAAACCACCAGCCGTGCCGGCCATCAGGATGTCCCGGCCGAGGATATCATCATCGAAAAGGCCGAGATTACTGACTAGGTGTCGGAACTCCTGTTCATCTCCGACCTGCATCTGTCCGGTGATCGGCCGGACACGGTGCGGCTCTTCCTGCAATTCCTCACGAGCCGAGCTCCGCAGGCCGAAACACTCTATATTCTCGGTGACCTGTTCGATGCCTGGATCGGGGACGACCTGGACCTGCCACCCATTCCCCAGATCAAGTCAGCCCTGCGCACCCTTTCCGACAGCGGGACCAATATCCGCCTGATGCACGGTAACCGGGACTTCCTGCTCGGCGATCGCTTCTGTGTCGAAACCGGCTGTGAGCTGCTGGTCGATCCCTGCCTGATCGACCTCCAGGGCATGCCGACCCTGCTGATGCACGGCGATACCCTCTGTACCGACGACCAGGCCTACCAGGCCTTTCGTCAGCAGATACGCGACCCCACCTTCATCCAGCGATTTCTCACTCTGCCGATCCCGCAACGCCTCGCCACCGCCGCCGAATACCGTGCCAAAAGCGGCGAGGCCAATTCCCTGAAGGCCGCCGATATCATGGATGTCAATCAACAAGCCGTGGAGAGCACGATGCGCCAGCATGAAGCACTACGCCTGATCCATGGCCATACCCACCGTCCCGACCTGCACCGCTTCACCCTCGATGGCCAGCCGGCCCAGCGTTATGTGCTGGCGGAGTGGCATACTCATCACGCCGGGCTTCTCAGCATCACGCCCGCCGGCTGGCTGAGCGAAACATTCACCTTGGACTGAGCTATCTTTAGCGGAATCGCCAACTAATCCATGACAACCTCCACAAGGATGGTCTGATGACAATTTTCAAACCGTTTCCGCTGTGCCTCCTCATGTTCGCCTCGCTGCTCGCCACCTCAGCCCATGCCCGCCCCCTGGCCGAGGAGGCAGTCCCCGAACCCCTCCAGCCCTGGGTCGACTGGGTGCTCTGGGAGCACCAGGAACAAGACTGCCCCATGCTCTACAACACCACCCAGCGCCGCTGTGTCTGGCCGGGAGAACTTGCGCTTGAACTGAGCGAGCGCGGCGGCCGTTTCAGCCAGTCGCTGACGGTCTACCGGAAGAGTCAGGTCAGCCTGCCCGGCAGCGACAGCTACTGGCCCGTGCAGGCGAGTGTCAATGGCCAGCCGGCGGCCATCATCGCTCAGGGCAAGGTGCCGACCATTCAACTGGAGCCTGGTAGGTACCAGGTGGAGGGTCGGTTCAGCTGGGAACGACTGCCGGAGTCCCTGCCGATCCCAGGGGAGACCGGCCTGCTCTCCCTGCAGGTGAATGGCGTACAACGGGACCATCCGGAACTGCGGGACGGCCAGCTCTGGCTGCGCGAAGGCACCGATAGCACGCTCCGCACCCCCGAGGACCGGCTGCGTCTCGAGGTCTTCCGCCGGGTGATCGACAGCCACCCGCTACGGCTGACAACCCTGCTGAAACTGGAGGTCTCCGGCAAGCAGCGGGAGGTCATTCTGGGCCAGCCCCTGCTGGAGGGTTTTCTGCCCCAGCAGATCAAAAGCCCGCTGCCGGCCAGACTGGAACCGGATGGCCGCCTGCGGGTCCAGGTGCGACCCGGTCAATGGGATCTGGAGATTCACGCCCTGCAGCCGGACTACCTGACCAAACTGAATCTTACCACCCAGCCCGCCCCCTGGCCGGAGCAGGAGATCTGGAGCTTCGAGGCACAACCCGCCCTGCGGCTGGTCGAGATCGAAGGGGCGCCACAGATCGACCCACTGCAGACCCGTCTGCCGCCGGACTGGCGCTCCCTGCCGGCCTATCAGATGCGGGCCGACCAGACACTCACCCTGCAGGTGATGCGGCGAGGCGATCCCCAGCCTGAGCCGGACAAGCTCCAGCTGCAGCGGGATCTCTGGCTCGACTTCGATGGTCAGGGCTATACCCTGCGCGACAGCATCCGTGGCGCCATGACCTCCGGCTGGCGCCTGTCGGTCGACCCGGAACTCAATCTCGGCCGGGTGACCCTGAACGGCGAGGCGCAATTCATCACCCGGCTGGAAGCGGATAACCGGCAGGGGGTCGAGGTCCGCCAGGGCAGCATCGATCTGGCGGGTGAGAGCCGCATCGAGGGCCCTGGCAGGGAGCTGCCGGCCTCCGGCTGGGGCCGCACCTTCCAACAAGTAGGGGCGGTGCTGCACCTGCCACCCGGCTGGCGTCTGCTGGCGGTAAGCGGGGTGGACGCCGAACGCCACTCCTGGCTGAAGCAGTGGACGCTCTACGATCTCTTCCTGGTCTTCGTCATCGCTGCCGCAGTGGGCAAACTCTGGGGCTGGCGCTGGGCCGTACCAGCCCTGGTCACCCTGGCACTGATCTGGCACGAGCCGGGGGCGCCCCGACATATCTGGCTCTATCTGCTGGCAGTCACCGCCCTGCAGCGGGCCTTGCCGGCGGGCAAATATCGCAATACCGCCAGGCTGGCGCGTTTTGCCGGACTGGCGGTGCTGCTGGTGATCGGGCTGCCCTTCATGGTGGATCAGGCCCGCACCGGTCTCTATCCGCAACTGGGCCGGCCCGGCATCCAGCCCTACCTCCCGGTTACCCAGCCGGGGGTCAGGATGATGTCCGACGAGGCCGCCCCTGAGCTATCCAAAGCGCCAAGAGAGAAGCGCAGGGACTATCTGGAACAGAAGCTCTCCTCCATTGCATCCCTGCCGCGAACCGCGGGTTCACCTTCGCCAGATCGCTGGAGCCCCGATCCCAAGGCGAATATTCAGACCGGCCCCGGACTGCCCAGTTGGCAGTGGCAGCGCATCCCCCTCAGTTGGAACGGCCCGGTAGCTCCTGAACAGCGCATCAGACTGGCCCTGGCCGGTCCGTCCCTCAATCTGCTGTTCAATGGTCTGAGGATGCTGCTGTTGCTGCTGCTCGCCTGGCGCTTCGTCGACCGGCAGGGGTTTCACCTGCCGCAAGCGGGGACCGGGACCGCCGCCCTGCTGCTGTTGGGCCTGCCGATCCTGGGGACCCCCGATCCAGCCATGGCGGCCTACCCAAGCCAGCAACTGCTCCAGCAACTGGAGCAGCGTCTGATCCAACCACCGGAGTGCCTGCCCCAGTGCGCCGACATCCCCCGTATGGGACTGGAGCTGACCGAGACGGCCCTCAGCGCCCGGCTGCGGGTCGATGCCCTGGAAAAGACCGTCATCCCCCTGCCCCTCGACACCCGGCAACAGACCCCGGTTCAGGTACTGCTGAATGGGGCCCCAGCAACCTTGATGCGGGATACCAAAGGATTGCTCTGGATCGAGCTGCCCAAGGGACAACACGAGATCCGGCTTTCCGCCCGCCTGCCCAACCGACCACAGTTACAGATACCGCTACCGCTGCCCCCGCACCGGGTGGAGGTAACCAGCAGCGCCTGGAGCGTGGAGGGGCTGCGCGAGAACCAGGTACCGGATCGTCAGTTGAACCTGACCCGCATACAGTCCCTGACAGACCAGGCGGATGACCCACAGGCGACCTTCGCCCCTCAGACACTGCCCCCCTTCGTGCAGGTCGAGCGCACCCTGCGCCTGGACCTGGAGTGGTCGGTAGAGACCCGGGTGCGACGGCTCTCTCCGACCGGCAGCCCCATCGTCCTGCACATCCCCCTACTGCCGGACGAGTCGGTGATCAGCGAGGGGATACGGGTGAAGGAGCGGGAGGTCCTGGTCAACATGGGCCCGTCAAGCCGGGAGATCCGCTGGCTCTCACGGCTGCCGGTCGGTGGCCGGATTCAGTTGACCGCACCCCAGACCAGCCAGTGGGTGGAGCTCTGGCGGGTGGATGTGGGTCCTCTCTGGCATGCGCAAATCGAAGGCATCGCGCCGGTCCACCATCAGGGCCAGAATCGCTGGCTGCCCAGCTGGATGCCCTGGTCCGGGGAGTCGGTCAGCCTGGATCTAACCCGCCCGCAGGGAGTCGAGGGGGCCACCCGGACCATTGACCGCGCTGCCCTGACCCTGCGTCCGGGCCAGCGGGCCACTGACACCACACTGGTGTTCCGCCTGCGCAGCAGTCAGGGAGGCCGCCATGAGATCAGACTGCCCCAGGGGGCGGAGTTGCTTGTGGTGAAGATCGACAACCGACCGCAACCCATTCGCCAGGAAGGTCAAACCGTCTCCCTGCCGGTGCATCCCGGCGAACAGACCTATCAGCTGGAGTGGCGGCGGGATCAGGGTATCCAGGGGCAGTGGCACACCCCGACACTGGATCTGGGGCTGCCCAGCGTGAATACCGATATCCGCGTGCAGATGGCCCGGGACCGCTGGATCCTGTTCGCCAAGGGGCCGCGGCTCGGGCCGGCGGTGCTGTTCTGGGGGGAGCTGCTGGTGATCCTGCTGGTGGCGGTGATCCTCGGCCGGCTGCACGCCTACTCGCCCCTCGGATTTGTCTCCTGGCTGCTGCTCGGCATCGGCCTGAGCCAGGTCTCCATCTGGTCCGCCCTGCTGGTGGCGGTAACCTTCTTTGCCTTTGGTTATCGCCGCCGGATCGATCCCCAGCAGATTACAGGCAGTTTCAACCTGCTCCAGGTGGCGCTTGTGCTGCTCTCCCTCTTCACCCTGGGGACCCTTTTCTGGGCCGTACAGCAGGGGCTGCTGGGGCTGCCGGAGATGCAGATAAGCGGTAACGGCTCCAGTGCCTATCAGCTCAACTGGTATCAGGATAGATCCGGCGAGCTGCTGCCGCAGGCCTCGGTCTACTCGGTACCCCTGCTGGTCTATCGCCTGCTGATGCTGGCCTGGGCCCTGTGGCTGGCGTTTTCGCTGCTGGCTTGGGTCAAATGGGCCTGGAATGCGTTCAGCCATCGCGGCCGCTGGATCGAGATCAAAATACAGTTACCGAAAAGAAAGCGAGTTCGCAAAGAGGCACCGAAACAGACCTGATCATCCATGGACTGGCTGCTGATAACCCTGTTCTGCGCCTTCAGCCTGGCCTCGGCGGATGCGCTGATCAAGGCCAGGCTCGCGGACTATTCGGCGCGGGAGCTGACCTTCGTGCGGCTGACCCTCACCGGTCTGTTGGTGTCGCCCCTGCTGCTCGCCCAGCCTTTCCCCGAGCTGCCCCTCAATTTCTGGTTGTGGGTGGGGAGCATCGTACCCCTGGAGATCCTCGCGATGCTGCTCTACAGCCGGGCGATTCGTGACTATCCCCTGTCCCAGACCCTGCCCTATATGGCCTTTACCCCGGTCTTCGTCACCTTTACCGGGTATCTGCTGTTGGGCGAATCCCTCTCCACTCAGGGATTGATGGGAATCCTGCTGGTGGTCGCGGGGGCCTGGCTGCTGAACTTCCAGTGGGCCTCCTGGCGGGCTTGGCGCAGCTGGTTGCAGCCGCTGCTGCATATCCTGCAACATCCAGGCTCGCTGATGATGCTCGGCGTTGCCCTGCTCTACAGCATCACCGCAGTGGGTGGGAAAGGGGCGATGCAATACATGGCTCCGGAGCTCTTCGGACCTTTCTATTTTATGCTGGTCGGGCTGGTGCTGGTGCCATTATTGGGTTTGGGGAGGCCGAAAAGACTCAAGCGCATCTGGCGTAAACCCCTCCCGGTGCTTGCTACGGCATTGTTGATGGGGTTGATGCTGATCACCCACTTCATCGCCCTGCAGCAGGTCGAGGTGGCCTATATGATCGCGGTGAAGCGCACCAGTCTGCTGTTCGGCATGTTATATGGGGCCTGGCTGTTCAGGGAACCCGGACTGGGCGGACATCTGCTTGCCGGTTCGGTAATGCTGGGCGGCGTGGCCCTGATTGCCACGAGTTAACCCTATCGTTGCAAAAAATGTAGGTTGGGTTAGATGTGCAAAACATCAGGAATTTTGCTTGATAACATAATTGAACACATCGTAACCCAACAACTGAGGTTGAAATAGGCTGAAGGTGTTGGGTTACGGTGCACACCTGCCTTTGGCGAAAATGAATAATCTTGTCAGTA
>CBDVCD010000215.1:0-6332 GCA_965372385.1 uncultured Gammaproteobacteria bacterium
GCCATTCCCGCGTCCATCGGGCGGATGCAAAGACGCTCGCCGGTTTCACGGCTGGATTACTGGCTTCACTTGGTTATCTTTTGTTTGCCACACAGGTGACAGATATTCCCTTGGGTATCATCATCGGCATCATGTGCCCGTTGACGGGATTAATCTATGTCTCTCTCGTGCCAACCTTCCTCCGCTCATGCGGGAATTTACTGCCACCGGTGGGTGGTGGGGTGTTGGTGGGAATTGGTGTGGCGGTCTTTCTGACGTTATGCAATTTCATCATGGTACACAGCATCGATATCGATTCCACCGTGACTTTTCATGATTTGATTCATCATGTTCAGGATCTACTGCCCCAAGCCATGGCTGGAGGCCTGATCGGTGGCGGGCTTGCCGGCATCGTTTCCAGTATGTTTTTCGAAAAGTGGCAGGATCTCTAATAAGGTGTGGAAGATGTTCTGGAGCTATCCCGGCTCCAGATACGTCACCGAAAATGTCCAGCCTGTCGCGTCAAGCCGACTCTCTATTGGGTAGATGACCTCTCCATGCTATCTTTTCCATCAATTTTCACAAAGGAGAGTTGTTTGATGGCCCAATGTTATTGTGGTTCGGAGCAGGATTTCTCAAACTGCTGTGAACCGATACTTGAAGGTTCACGACCTGCGGAGACAGCCGTGGAGTTGATGCGTGCTCGCTACAGTGCGTTTGTCACGAGACAGGCGGAATTTTTACACGAGTCCCTGCATCCTGATCATCGACATGATCATGATGTAGCGGCGACCAAGCGCTGGGCAGAAAAATCCCAATGGCTTGGGCTGGAAATTCTGCATGTGAATGGAGGTGAGCAATATGACGAGGATGGAGAGGTTGAGTTCATTGCCACCTATAAAGCCAATGATCTTGTCAGACCACATCACGAAATCAGTACATTCAGCAAGGTCGACGGTGTATGGTATTTTGTAGACGGGCAACTGGTTTTGCCCAAAACCGAGACCCGTGATCAGCCGAAAGTCGGTCGCAATGACCCCTGCCCCTGCGGTAGTGGTAAGAAATACAAAAAGTGCTGTGGAAAATGATATGAGTTTGAGTGTTTGTGTGGTTTCTGCCATGCTCAAGAAAAAGCTGGCCAGGCCGCAACAGACCTTGTGATGACTATTCATAGATTGAAGCATTCGTTTATCGCAAACCAGCCGGGAATTGGGATGGTTTGCATCCTATTACTGGCATCTCTATTGCCTGCTTCGGCCTCACTGCACGCTGAGATCTACAAATATCGTGGTTCGGATGGCATTATCCATTTCACTGATCGGCCCATGGGGGGGGGGTATCGTCTGATCTGGAAGTTAGCTCCATCTGTTGCGGCTAATAAGAACAACTACTCAGCAATACGATTCAGACAGAATAAATCCATCCTCACGCCGCTGATTGAGCAGACTGCCAAACGGGTCAAACTCCATCCAGGGCTCTTGCATGCCGTTGTGATGGTTGAAT
Organism: uncultured Gammaproteobacteria bacterium; assembly: GCA_965372385.1. Taxonomy (GTDB): domain Bacteria; phylum Pseudomonadota; class Gammaproteobacteria; order Chromatiales; family Chromatiaceae; genus JASJBU01. The sequence goes on from CBDVCD010000215.1 coordinate 1,483, forward strand.
CCGCCTATAATCCTCAGGCGAAATCTAAAACAGGGGCACAGGGTCTGATGCAACTGATGCCTGATACGGCGAGCAGATATGGCGTCAGGGATTCATACGACCCTCGACAGAACCTGGAAGGTGGGGCACGCTATCTGAAGGATCTCCTTAATGAGTTCGAATTCGATCTGAAATTGGCCTTGGCAGCCTATAACGCAGGTGAAAATGCAGTGCGTAAGTATGGCAACCAGATCCCTCCTTATCCTGAGACACAACATTATGTGGAAAAGGTGATGGGGCATTATCGCAACAACATGAAAGTGATGGTGAATTAACCAGCCACTGAATTCACCCCACCATCAGATAGTCCTGCCTGGGCTGGTAACCCATCTGGGACAGCTCCCGACCGATCAGCTCACGTGCCCCGTGGTTGTTGACATAGACCAGTACAAACGGGCGTGGTGTCCGTTCTAGCCAGCCCGGATTATGGATGGTTACTCCATTGATCCTGTTGCCTATCTTTCGTGGATCGATGTCGATCCAGGCCGTTACCTGAAATCCCTGTTCCAGTAATAGCTTGCATCGCTTCCTGGTCTTGCGGCCTGCTCCCCAGATCACCAACTCGTTGCGTCTATGCAGCAGTAGTGGATCACGCGCCAGATAGTATGCTCGCAATCGGTTGAAAGCCTCGCGACTGCAACGTGGATCTACCCTGGAGACTCTGTTGTTTCCTTCACGCCACTCCAGCAGGACCTCTGGCAGTTTGGCCATCTTTTCTCCCCCCAGATAGAGCCTGAACCAGAGATCATAGTCCTCGGGAAAGGGACCTTGCCGGTAACCACCGGCCTGGAGGATGGTGTCTCGTCGGTAGGTCAGGGTGGGGTGGGTGAAGGGGGATTCGATGTAGATTTCACGAGTAATGGTAGCGTGGTCGATACAGCGATTCTGCCATTGGATATATTCCCTGAATCCCTGCCTTATCTCCGCTTCCGGAATGAGTTTCACCTGGGTGCCCAGCAGGCTGATTTCTGGGTGATGATTTAGATAGTTATGCTGATATTCCAGGCGCCTTGGCAGCATCTTGTCATCCGCATCCATACGGGCGATGAGTGGGGTAGTGGCCTGTTGCAATCCGAAGTTCAGTGCCCCCACCAAGCCAGGTCTAGGGTTTTTCAGTAGGCGGATTCGCGAGTCATTTTTCGCAAAGGCAATCACTCTCTGATATGAAGCATCGCTACTATGGTCATCAATCGCAAGCAGCTCATAATCCTGGAAAGTCTGTTCCCGGATCGAATGAAGGCATTCATCCAGGGTTGCCGCGGCATCCCTGTAGGGAAGAAGAATGCTGAGTTTCGGCACGACTGCCGTAGGCAACTGTCAGTCAAGGACGTGCCAATCGAAGATCAGCGCATCAATGGTGAGAACGTCCCCCTCAGAGGCATCGATAATGCGGAAACCGGTCCAATAGCTACCCGGTTGTGCTGCCTGGGTTGACCAGATCGCTTCCGCACCAAAGTTGATCATGCTGTGATTATTAATCACGCGAGGAAGTTTGAGATCGAGCTGATAGACAGAACCTTTTGCTATCGGTTCGTTGCTCAGTAACATGAGTCCTTCCGAGCTGATGTTTACGACTTTTCCCAGCAGGGTTCCAGTAACTTGGTCAGATACTTCGAGTACCTGGTTGGCTATCTTGCGGAGTGCTTTACGCTGTTCTGATGACATCGACTGCTTTCCTCTTGTCACTTGCCTGGTTCACTAACGATTTCATCGGTAATCTCGTTGTTAGCTTTCGCAGAGCGCTGCAACATGCGGCGAATGGCATGCAGGGTTCGTTCTACAAATGGATTGTTGCTGTCATCAAGTATTTTAGATTTGCCTGCAAGAATCTCCTGTGCAAGTGTTCTTAAAGGTTTGATGGCTGTCTGCACACCAGCCCGGTCAACAAACATACATGAGGAAGTGAGTGGGCTGAGCCAGGAGAGTTTGACCTTTTGGACCTCTCCTTTGGGACCATCGGTAACCTCAAACCAGGTGCCAAACTGTATCTTTCTCAGTTTTTCCATCATCTCATGTTCTTCCGCGGGTATCTCTTTCTCCTCTTGTTCTCCCTGTTTTATCTCAGCGGCTGATGTTTGAGTTGGCACGGCTTTAACCGAGGGTTTTGCCATTACATGGGTGATGGTTTCGTAAGTAACTTGTATGGTCTTAGGGTTGGCAATGAGCTCGAACAGCGTATTGCTCTTATCCTGGTGAAATCCACCTAGTGAAGCGAGTCCCTCTTCAATCGATCTACGTAGTTCAGGAAGGTCGTTCTCAAGCTCTTTTTGTTCACTCTCCGATTTTTTAGGCTCAAATGCCCAGACTATCTCATCGGCAGTGTTGAGTGCTTCTTTCCAATCTTCGCTCATCTCACCATCAGGGTGGCGCAGGAGAATAAAGATCAGTTTGTCGACCCAGGTCTGTTCAAGAAAATCCTTGGCTACCTGTGGCAGATGTTCGCTGAAAGAACGTGCCTTCATCTCCTGGGATGCACGCTGACGGGCGATACTGAGTTTTTCCCGGCCCTTGATTGAGTCTTGAGCACGCTTTTCCAGAATGTCGGATTTGTGCCTGAACTCATCCATCTTTTTACGAAACATAGACAAGAGATTGGTGAAGAGATCCAGGTTGTCTGAAAACTCCTTGAGTACCCGGTCAATCACATTCTGGATGTCGGGATAGATGCCCCGTTTGAGATTTCGTTCATCGATCCAGTGACTGCCGGCCTCCACCAGGCTGTCTAGTAGTTGCCTGGCGTCATGATCGCTATCAGTCAGTACTTTACGATCGATAATGGCGACCTTAAGGTAGGGGGTATGCAGGTGACTGATCAGTGCCTTGGCAACTGCGGGGAGGACTGGGTCGTTCAGCATATATTCGAACAGCATGCCAACCAGATCGATGGTGTCTTCATCCGCCGCATCCAGACTGTTCTCACCTATCTGTGTATAAAGTTTATGGCGCTCTTCTGTCAGGGTGTGCTTGACACGGGTGAGGAACGCCTCGTCAATTTCTATATTGGGAATGATAGCCGTGCTGCTAATGGCGTCTGGTATGAACCCAGTGTGACCGGCGGGTTGTATGCTGTTCAGGGCCGAGACTAGAATGTCTGTGGTGACCGGTTGGCCTGTGCCTGTTCCCACGGCTCCCGCAGTTCCAGCACGAGCCCTTCTGGGAGAGCGCACACGCCGATTGGACATCAGATCGAGAATGGAGTCGAACAGTTCCTGACCCAGTTCCTCCGGGTTCTGAGCGGGTTGTTCCCCTTGCAGATCATCGCCGGCTGATTCCCCCGCTGATGCAGCTACATCCCCATGCATGACTGCTGTGGATTTCTGAATAGTGGGGCGTAGGTGGGGTAATACGCCAGCATCTTTCAGGTTGTTGTTGAAATCCTCATAGAGATCGCCAAGCTGCTTCAGGACATATTTTTCGAATAAGGCGAGAATGATGAGCTTGATACGGGATTCTAAACCGAGACTATTGATGGCATCGTTGAAGGCATGAGCCAGGAGATAAGGTCCCGCGGGAATCTGCTGATGCTTGATGCCTTCACCGCCACTGATCACAGTCAGACGCTGACCTAGCGCATAGAGCTGGCCGCGATGGGCGCCAACTGTTTTGGTGATGATGTTTTCAATCGCCGTGGCTTCGTTCATGGCTTCACGATCGACCAGCTCCAGTTCAGAATCTTCATCGCTGTCTGTCAAAGAATTCTGCTTCTTGCTGTACCAGAAGTTATCAAAACCCTCACTGAGTATCTCCCGGAATTCATGTTCAACCAGACCGTGGCGGTTGCGTATCACGGCCATGGCATCGAAGAAGCGGTTTTGAGTTTCATTGGTTTCCGCTTTTCGTGCAAAGCTGGTGAGGGCCTTGTCCGAGTTAGTGAATAGTTCTGTCAGGAGGGCGTTGACATAGACCAAGACCATATCCTTGCAGCGGTTCAGCAAAGGCTGGAATTGGGATTGGTACTTGAGTTTTCGGGAATCCATATTGGGCACTATCACATGATCCTTCAGCGAGACTAGAGGGTTGTCGATAAGTAGGCCGACAGGCGGCGCCTGTTTTTTGTTTAATTTACAACTGCTTCAGATACTGAACCAAGCGTAGCACGAAGAAATTATGTGATGAACAAGATAGCAAGGCCAATGAATCAGGTTCTTGAGCTAGTTGGCAGGAATTAGGTATTAATGGTCTGCCAAAAATGACGGACTCAAATCTGGTATCGGGAGTGTCTTGGTGCAAACTTATGGGAAGATCGATATCACCGCGGAACCGCGTATCAGTCGTCACCAATGATTTTGTCATCACGGGCGGAAGTGGTCAGGAGAGTTTTTGCCTGGGCAACGGTACTGGCAAATATCATGCGGTAGGTGGTGTTGTCATCAGACATGGCCTCCCTACGTAAGGTACGCACGCTATCTCTAGCTGCCCGATACTTCTCTTCCGCATCGATATACTCAAGCTTATTCTCCGGGAAGATTTTAAAAATATAAAAAGGCATGGTGTCTTAGTAACTCCACATCAGACAGTCAAGATGCGACCAAACCAGCCGCCAACACGATACGGCAAGGGATTCTAACCCAAGCACATAAGTTTGAATAATTAAATAACCGCCTGATTGTCAATATTTTATCCTACTAAATAGGTGGAGCATGAGTGCCAAACAACTGGTTGATGGTATTGTCCATCTGGTTTCGTTGCCTGATGTCTGTGTAAAGGTGAATCGATTGGTGGATTCTCCAGGCTATTCCGCTGTGGGAGTTGGAAGGATAGTTGCTCATGACACAGACCTCTCGGCTCGAATACTGCGCTTGGTCAACAGC
>CBDVCD010000216.1:0-6307 GCA_965372385.1 uncultured Gammaproteobacteria bacterium
AGGGGCCTCGAGCCCAACGTACTGACACCAGCCGATGGTGTCGAGGTATTCTACTCAGCGGCCTCCAACCCAACCGACCCGATCCTCAGCGGCATCAACTCCGCCGGTTCCGGACCCGTATTATCGAGCATGCTGCCAGATGGCAGTGTCTACAAGACCAACTTCTGGGACGTCGCCCGCACGGCCTATGATCCCTTCTACCCGCCAGGCATACTGCCCCTGTTCTATCCGGACGGACCTGTCGAAGAGATCCTCGACGTTGGCCTGCCCATGCCCAACGTGGAACGCCTCTACCTGGGTGACGGCACGCTGACCGCCGATCAGCAATTCATGCCCGGACGTCATGGCCCCTACGTGGATAATACGGCTGAACGATTCGAGGCCTTCGTGACCGACCAGCCTTTCTTTATCAACCCCGCCTTCCAGTTTGGCTATGTCAAGGAGGGCGTGGACTGGTACGAAGCAGCCGGCATCCCATTAACGGCCTTCGACGACTTCGGTCGGGAGAACCCCTGGCCACTCTATCGGGTCCAGGCCATGTTGGGTGGAGCGGTTATCGCCTCAACCGACACCGTGGTGCCAATCTCTGGCGAAGCCAACTGCGGCATCTGCCACAACGCCATCATCGACGGCGGCAATGGCGCTGCAACCGCAAGACTCGGAGACAATGTAGCCACCGTACTCGATGACCCCCAACTGGACAGCGTGCCCCTCGAAATCAGCAAGGAGTATGCGGCGGACCTCAACCTGCTGCGCCTGCATGACCTGAAACATGGCACCGGCAGCCCGGATGGGGCGAAGTACACACCGGACCTCACCGAGCAACAACCGGTGGTATGCCAGCGCTGCCACTACACCCCGGCATTGGATCTGGCTCAGCTTGGCCCACTGGGACCTGAAAACGATCCGGATAACACCTTGCACAACGGACGTGAACAGGTCAGCAACAAGAGTATGTCAAACGTCATGCACAGCCATCACGGCACGGTTACGGATGCCGATGGCAACCGCCTGTTTCCCGAGATGCCTGCCGCGATCAAGGATGAACTGGGCATGGTCGTCAACTACCAGGAGCGTAGAGATGCCCTGGAAGCCACCTGCTACCAGTGCCATCCCGGTCGCCGTACCGACTGCCTGCGCGGTGCCATGTCCAATGGCGGCATGCTGTGCCAGGATTGCCACGGCAATATGGCGCAGGTTGGCGATGATTTCACCAGAAACAACACCCCCGATAACCCGGGCAACTTCGAGCTGGGCGGGGATTTTTACACCAATGCGGACCAGCCACGCGTGCCCTGGGCCAATGAGCCGGGGTGCGGCTCTTGCCACACTGGCGATGCCATGGACAACCTGGCGGGAACGGCAGGTACTGTAGTCAACAATTATGACGCCGATGCCAATGTAGATGACATCCGTCTGTTCCAGGCCTATCTGACCGATGACTCCAAGGCGACCCCCATCGTACCCAGCAACAAACGGTTTGCGGAGAATGTGATCGATGAGGACAACCCCGCGGTAACCGGCCCGGACGATCCACGCATCGGCAACCCGATGCTCTACCGGGTCAGCACCGGCCATGAGGGTATCTTCTGTGAGGCCTGCCATGGCGCCACCCACGGTATCTGGCCAAACAAGAATCCCAATTCCAATGACAATGTGGCCGCCATCCAGTTGCAGGGCCACACCGGCACCATCTCCGAGTGCAGCATCTGTCACGAAGGCGATCTCGGTAACACCCTGGAAGGCCCACACGGTATGCATCCGGTAGGCGACACCAGCTTCTCCGATGGCGGACATGAAGATCTGGCGGAAGACGATCCGGACGCCTGCCGCGCCTGTCATGGTCGCACTGGCGAAGGCACGGTGCTGTCACGGGTAGCCACCGACCGCATCCTCTCCAACGAGGGCGGAACAATTACTCTCGCTAAAGGTGAGCCGGTCACCTGCAGCCAGTGTCATGACAATGAGCTGTAAATAACCGGCCTTTCTCACTCCACCCCTTTGGCCCGCGTTTTATACGCGGGTTTTTTTTGGATTTTTTGTAACCATTCAGCCTCTGTAGGAGCTGCCCGTGGCTGCGAATAGCGACGATAGTCGCTTTGTGTGAAGATGCCGAAAAGGCTTGTCGCCTTTTGTCGCAGCCATGGGCAGCTCCTACGGAGGCATTTTCAGAGTGAAGGCATGGACATGACATAGGGAGCTGAATAGTTACGATTTTTTTTGATCTTTCCAGACCACAGGCTCACGAAATGAGCCTGTGGGGGGGTTATGCTGCTTCTCACTATCCACACCATGAGGAGAACAGCCATGCAACGCCGCACCTTCATGCACAAACTGCTGCACAGTCTAAGCCTTGGCATAGGCGGAGGCCTCTACCCACATCAGCTGCCCGCACAACCCACACGACGCATCCTGTTACAGGAATCCCCTCTGGCCGGCTACCAGTACCACCGGGCCTCCGGCATCTGGCCCTTCCTGCGCGTCGGGGAAAAACTGCAGCTGCGCCGCGAAGCTGGCAACCCACATGACCCCAATGCCATTGCTGTCTGGTTCAAGAACGAACACCTGGGCTATGTGCCTCGCCGGGAGAACAAGACACTGGCCAGGATGATGGATCGTGGGGAACGACTGGAGGCACAGATTGTGCGTTTACTCGATGATGACAACCCCTGGCGGCGCATTCGTTACCGGATCGATTTGATTCCACACTATTTTTAACTGCCCAGGTTCGGGGTATGCTGATCACTAGAAAAAACTCATTGAGACAACCCATCATGTCAGCATCAAACTGGACCTTTAAATATCTGCTCCAAGCCTGCGCCAAACATCCCAATGCACTGAACCCGGTTTCGCTGCACGGTTTCCTCACCGCTATCGCCATCGGCCCGGATGAGGTGGAAGACGAGCCAATACTCTCAACCGTTTACGGTTTCACTATCATTGATCCGATCGAAAATTACTCGGAGTTGGGCGAACTCGTCTGGGAAGCAGTGGCCGAGATCGCTATGGACCTCACCGACCATAGCTTCGAAGCCGTTCTACACAGGGATACCGACAGTCCGGAAGACCCAGCGCACTGGATGGAGGGATTCAACAAGGCGGTAGCCCTGAATGAGAAAGCGTGGGAAGCACTCAATGAAGAATTTCCCGAGGCCGTAAAGAAGTTCGCTTTCATCCAATCGTTCACCGGACCGGATACCGCAAACAACGCCCTCGGCATCCCCACCGAAACCTATGCGGCCTATCTCACTGAAGCCCTGCCCCTGTTTTCCCAGGCCCTCTCAATCCTCTACATCAGCTATTGGGGTGATACGGCTGAAGATTTTCCGATCGATCTGACAGAAGGCGCAACCAATCTTACTTTGGACGACCTGCCGACCTTCAGTCCCGAGGAGCTTCAGCAGCAGAGCGATGATGAGCTGCTGTTCAACATCCTGAGTCACGGAGACATGCTACCCAAAGAGGTGGTGGATGAAGCCATCCGGCGCGGACAGTCCATGGCCGGACTGTTACGCCGGCATCTGGAAGACCCCGCCAACTGGGGTGAGGATGTCGAGCCGGATGACTGGTGGGGACTGCTGCACGCCATCTTCATCCTCGGCTACATCTCCGGAGAAGACGCCACCCAGGGCCTGTTGCGCGCCATTGTGCAGATTGATACAGCGCAAGACGACGACCTGTGGGACTGGGTGAGCGGCGCATGGCCTGCCCTGTTCCGTAATAAACGTGCGGAGGCCGCTGAACCACTGAAGGAGATAGCCACCGACCGCGATCTCTACTGGTATCCGCGAATCACTGCCGTCGACTGTCTGATCGAAGCCGCCCATGCCTCCGGACCCGATACACTCGATGAAATGCTCAACCAGATTGCCGGGACTGTATCGGATGAAACAGAAGACTGGGACTTCAGACTGATAGCAGCCCATTACCTGCTCGACTTTCCACGCGATGTTCACCGGAAGATCCTCGAGGAAATGGCCGTTCAACAAGAAGTGCAAGAAGATTACCCATATTACAGAATGGAAGACGTAGAGAAGGCCTATCGCGAGAGGGAAGACAATCTCGCGTGGGAACAATTTAACGACCCATTGAAATTCTACGAACCGGAAAACATCCTGAGCCGCCAGATCCGCTGGGCGAAGAAGGATGAACTCCCAATGGACGATGATTCACTCTTCGAGGATTCGGACGATCTCTCCTTCCTCGATGAACCACCCCCACCCACCACCTATGTGCGCGAAACCCCCAAGGTCGGCCGCAACGACCCCTGCCCCTGCGGCAGTGGTAAGAAATACAAGAAGTGCTGTTTGAAAAAGCTGCATTGAAAGAAATCAAAACTCGGATGCGATTCAGATCACACCGTATCCTGCGTGGTTTATGTACACCTGGTTCCCATGCTCCTGCGTGGGAACCCATACCGGGGCCTAAACGAATTCCAGTGGTCTGCATTCCCACGGCAGACCGTGGGAACGAGTCCAAGAGCTGTTCCCTCCCCCCGCGGTGGACGCCTCCAGGGATACACCTGGTTCCCATGCTCCTGCGTGGGAACCCATATTGAGTGGAAAGCTACCTTCACCTTGAGAGCGCCAAAATAACCATGGGAAACCATCTCACAAACTGGTCATCAAGACATGACCAGTTTGTACTATAATCAGATACTCAAACCTGTCATTCGGGAGAGACCCGTGGAAATCAACGCCACCGAATTCAAGGCCAAGTGTCTGAAACTGATGGATGAAATCGCCAAAACCCGCGAGCCCATCATCGTGACCAAACGTGGTAGGCCTGTGGCGAAGGTAATACCCATCGAAACGGAGGAAAAGCAGTCCTATTTTGGCTACATGGCTGGCACGATCACCATCACTGGCGACATCATCTCACCCATCGAAGAGCCTTGGGCCGCCATCACGGGTGAAGAGAATCACTTCTATGAAGGAATGGGCGTGGCTGAGGAGAGCGGCGCTCAAGATGATAAGGAAAAAGGTTGATTAACGGGCTGCTCATCGACACCCACATCTGGCTCTGGTATGCCAGCCTCAATCCCCGACTGCATCAGCCGGGGTGCACAGCCATCGATGCGGCAATCCGTTCCGGCAGACTACGCGTATCGGTCATCTCCCTGTGGGAAATCAGCCAACTGGAGGCGGCCGGACGGTTTCACCTAAACATGCCCGTTGAAGAGTGGATTCAAGCCACACTTGCATTGCCAGGATTAAAGGTCATCCAACTGGAACTCCCCATTATTCTCGATGCACATCGTCTACCCGGAGAATTTCATAAAGACCCTGCCGATCAAATCCTCGTAGCCACCGCCAGACACCATGAACTGACACTGCTCACCGAGGACAAAAAGATACTCGAATATGCCAAGCAGGGATACGTCCACGCCTGTTCTTCAACCGAAACAGACGTGTTTAAAAGATAAAAACCCACCACATGGTCTGCATTCCCACGGCGGACCGTGGGAACAAGGCTAAAGCTCCTTCCCCCCACGGGGGAAGGCTGGGATGGGGGCAATAAAAAAATCAGAGGCTCACGAAATGAGCCCTTGGGGGTGGTATAAAGATCTTCAGTATTTACTCAGATCAAAGGAAAGATGACTACCAAGAGATCCTCATCTTACCTTGCCCATGTCAGGCAAAATGAAGATGGCACGTGGGAACGCCATGAACTCGAAGACCATCTCCGTGGCGCCGCGGAATTGGCCAGTAGATTTGCAGAGACATTCGGTTCGAGCGATTGGGCCGGAATCGCCGCTCTGTGGCATGACCTTGGAAAATACGGCCAGGATTTCCAGAACTACATCAAATCAGCCAGTGGTTATGAACCTGAGGTCCACATCGAAACCGGTAATGGCCGCGCCCACCACTCCTCAGCCGGTGCGCTCTATGCTGTCGAGCAGTTGGAGATACACGGAAGAATCCTGGCCTACCTGATCGCAGGCCATCATGCAGGTCTGCCCGACTGGCATAAAATTGACAGCGGCGCGGGTGGTTCGTTACAGAGCCGTCTGAACGACACCGCCCTCCTCCCTCATGCCCTCGAGGCAACTATTCCAGAAGACATTCTGCACTCCGACGAACCGACCACTCCCCCGATTGGCGGTAAGCAAGGGTTCGCCCTCTGGGTCAGGATGCTCTTTTCCAGTCTGGTGGATGCGGATTTTCTCGATACCGAAGCATTCATGGATCGGGAAAAATCAGCAGATAGAGGCGTTTACCCTCCCATCAGCGAACTATTGAGCCTCTTCAACCTAGAATCTGCAGTTGGACAGGGTAGAGAGTGCACTTGTGGTGGTGCAGATCAA
>CBDVCD010000217.1:0-6269 GCA_965372385.1 uncultured Gammaproteobacteria bacterium
GGTTATGACATACTCATCCAATTCCAGGCGAAGGCACACATCGTCATCCGCTTTGATTACCCCTTCAATATTACGGTCGACGGGCTTCTGAAAGATTTCTCTCAGTGACATCGAGCTTCCCTCTTCTTACGCTTCTGAATGATAAATATTGAATGCACGATAATACTTGTCATCATGCAATCTACCGAACAACTCCAACGAGGCGCCCGATTCCATAGAGTGTGTATATTCACCTGGGAAAAACATTACTGTTGGCTTCTCTTTTGCTTTTTTTTGTAGATTGTTAAGTACATTGTGCGAACGGATATAGGGGAATACTTCGCCCACGCCTGAAATAAACATCACCTGGAATTCTGATCTCCTCATTATCTCTTTGATCGCGGGAGTGAGCACTGTTTCGATGTCGAGCATGGACTGTAGCTCTTCTTTAAGCTCTTCCTTTGATATGGATTGCTCTTCCTCCACACACCAATCCCAGTCCCCTTCATTTTTCAGAATTTGTACCGCCAGATCGTAGAGATTTATTTCCAATACTTCGATTCCTCTTTGAGCCAACTTATTTATAAGCTGTCTTTGCAAGCGCTCCATCTCCACAGCTTCTTCGGCCCTGTAAGGGCATATAAAAAAAGGCACTTCATTTCCCAGCCCTTGCTTCTTCAGAAAACGCTCACTACCTATTACTGTCAGCAAATGATGATAGCGCTCCTGTATTGGCGCCCTTCCCAGGTCGACATTCATTCTGCGCATCCTTGTAATGCTACTTCCAAGGTCGGAAAAAGGTGTAAATCCCGACTTGAATGGCTACAAATCACATTAATCAATCGAACACTTAACATCGCTGGAATAATAGAATTACCTGAATTTAGTAACTCAGATTCGTGCAACATCTTGAACATGACCTGGCGAAGCTTTTTTCTTGTCGTTGCGGTAATTCTCTCCATCTCCTCATGCCACTCCATTTTTGCATTAAAGAAAACATCATAATCTTCGTAACCAAGGTCGTATCTGAGCGTAAGAAATCGCTCCCTTATCACCTCAGTCGAAAAATCATAGATAAAGTGGTAGCGTCGACAAACTGCCAACCAGAGAATATACGCCTGCTCCTGATGGTCACCATCAACAAGAAGCTCAAGTTCCTCCTTGTTCAAGCGCTTTAGCCGTGAACATATTTCCCGGCAAATACGCTTGGTGCTGTTTATTGTTCTCGCCTGGAGGAGGTTCCTGGAAATCACTTCATCACGCACCTCGTTCCAGTCACCTTTCTCCAGATAAAGCTCCGCGAGGTTCACCGACTCCTGGTGAAAAAGCGCGCCTGTAGTGAATGACATACTGTATTTCTCAGTATTCATTCTGTTCCTTTTCTGTTTGTCTGATCAGCACCACCCGCCTTCACCCACTCATCAACCTCATCTTTCTTGAACTTCCAGAGACGCCCCATCCTGTGGGCAGGCATGTCATGCTTGTCGATCCACTTATATACCGTGTCATTGCTGACCCCGAGGTATTTGCATATCTCAGTTATTGATAACCAGCGGTCTTCCATCTCAACCATTCCTCAAAATCCTCATGTGCGATGAGTCAAAAAACATGAGCCCGCAAAAGGCAGACACGGGAGCACCAGAACATAATCCTCCCAATCTAACTCATTGAAAAATATGCGCATAGCCAGTATATGTCAACCGATTATTGCCGATATTAGCCGATTATTGTCTAGAACAGCTGACTTTGTTAGCTTCATAAGAGGCATTTTAATGTAACCCTTCTCTGCTCTTAGCGAAAAGAGTTGTCAAATATCACCTTCCTTTTGGATAAAAAGTGGTGTTTACGCTCCATAGTTTGATCACGGTTACTATTTTGATGGCGTTATGAAAATCACCTGATTCCCAATTAGGGGTTTTAGCCCAAACAGCCAAAAAGGTATACAAGGCAAAAATCAGGCTCAATTTCTTCTTAGTGCTTCGAACAGCGCCATACTGAGCAGACCAGTCAAAGAAACAGATATGATGGCCGATCTGGATCAGTAAAATGAACTTTTTTGGGCGTTGTGCAAAAATACCCAGAGTCAGGAATCCTTTTTGGTACTAAGAAGCGTTTGTTATGGCATTAGCACCCACTAAAGTAACCGTGTTGCCAGAAGATTATTTGCAGGGAGAGAATTCTTCTGATGTAAAGCATGAGTACGATAACGGATATGTCTTTGCCGTGGTCGGCGCGAGTCGAGCGCATAACCTGATCGCATTGACGGTGGCCTCTGAGATGAAGCAGCATCTAAAAGGCAAACCCTGTCGTTCCTATATATCAGACATGAAAGTCCGCATTCAGACCAAAGGGAATGACTTGTTTTATTACCCTGATGTCATGGTTTCCTGTGATGATCAACCACCAAGCGAATACTATGAAGAGAAGCCCGTATTGATTGTCGAAGTGCTCTCCCCTTCTACTGAAACGAGAGACAAACTGGAAAAGCTGGCCGCCTATAGCAGCATTTCCTCGTTGATTGAATACTTCACCATCGCCCAGGATAGGGTTGAAATTGGATGCTACACGATGGTCGAAGGCCAAACCATTCTGACTCAATACGGGGATGGCGATACGGTTGAATTTTCATCCATCGGACTCTCCATGCCCGTGAAGGATATTTATGCCGATGTTGCGGGGAAAATATTTTAAGGCTAACAAAGTCTCATTCCACTCTCGTTGTCACGAAGCAATAGCAAAATTGAACGTCAAGAAACCCTTGGGTGTGTGCCCAATCAGTCACTTTCCCGCTGATCCGTCCTTTTATCATGAGGCGCCAAACGACCCGCCCGTCCGGCAGTTCGTGCTCCTGAAGATTTCCCATGGTATGACTGCCAACCTCAAACAGCCGCATCCCGGTGACCAGCAGCAGGCGCACCCAAATATGAACGTGATCTTCGGACAAATCATTTTTCCGCAGCCCTTAAGTCACTTTCTTCGCGGAAATTAACTAACTTTGCTTTTCAATAGAGCACTTGCGGCAGCCTCGTCCATCAACCAGTCTCCCTGCCTTGCCAAGGCCACCGGCAGTTCTCCCATCTCTAACGCCCGCTGAACCGCGCTGGCTTTACCCAGTCCCTCCACCATCACCAGAATCTTCCTTGCCGATCTAATTACCGGGGGAGTGATGGTCAGGCGTTGTGGTGGCGGTTTACTGCCTATCACCGACATGACCAAACTGCCAGTCTCATCCAATGCAGGCGAACCAGGGAACAGGGAGGCGGTATGCCCATCCGGCCCCATACCCAACAGCAGGATATCAATCCGCTCAGGCAGCTGGGCTTCATAGACCCGAGCGGCCATTTCGGGGTCATCCTCACCCCGCATGCGATGGAGCTTGACTCCTTGCGGGATACCCTGAGGAAACAGGGACGCCGTTATCGCCCGGTAGTTACTGTCCGCATGATCTGGTGGAACGCAACGCTCATCGCCAAAATAGACAACAAGATTTGCCCATGGAGGCCCCATCTGCGCCAGAGCAGCGTAGACGGGTAAGGGGGTTCCCCCGCCTGCCAGCATCAGATGGCAAACCCCACGCTCCCGCACTGCCTCATCCACGGCTGAAATAATCCAGTCAGCTGCTTTGGTGATGAACTCACCATGTTCAACAATCATACGATTGTCATCCATCAATAAATCTCCTGCCATTGTTAGTCATACTGCGTTCTTCTACACGAAGCGCTGGCGTGTCATATCAGTTTTCAGCTTACAGGAAGATTAATGTGACGCCTATATGGCATCAAGTTCAGACCACATTCGCCATATTGTCCTTCGACAACAGCGCCGCCCGCTCGAGCATCTTATCGACAATGGCGTAGATACCCACATGGCGACTGGGACTGAGATGCTCTTCGAGTTGCAGACGTTTGAACAGCCCATCCACATCCATCCCCTGGATCTCCTCCAGGGTGCGATTGGAGAGCAGGTCGATAAGCAGCGCCAGTACCCCCTTGATAGTGGCGGTATCGCAGTCGCCACGAAAACGCATGACTCCGGGTCGGTCCGGCACAGCTTCAGCACATACATGCACTGTGCTCATGCAGGGCTTGACCCAGTTCTCCTCGACCTTCAGCTCATCCGGCATGGGCGGCAGACCCTCGCCCAGTTCCATCAGGTACTGATAACGCTGATCCCAGTCATCGAGAAAATCAAAGGTATCCACGATGTCATCAATCTCACTCATGCTCATGTTCCGTCAGATGGAGCTGTTCACACACTGAAGGATTCACCGCAACCGCACATGTTTGTCACGTTGGGGTTGATGAACTCAAAGCCTTGGTTGAGGACATTCTGCTGCACGAAATCCACGGTCATGCCATCGAGCATGGGCAGACTGGAGTTATTCACAACAACCTTCACGCCGTTCGATTCGAAGACCCGATCATCTGCGTGTATCTCATCAGCAAACTCCACCACATAGGCGAATCCGGTGCAGCCGCTCTTTTTGGTGCTCAGACGCAAGCCTATGCCTGGTTGCTTCGACAGCATTTTCCGCACGTGCAGGGCGGCGCTCTCTGTCAGTTGAATTGCCATGATCATTACTCCTCTACTGCTTGATTAGACTTGTTTGATAAGCGAAATATGCATCACAGCAGACCCAGTTGGAATTGGGCCTCCTCTGACATGAGGTCCTTACTCCAGGGAGGGCTCCACACCAGCCGCACCACTGCATCGGTGACCCCTGGCACGGCGTCGATCACCCGCCCCACCGCATGGGGCAGGGTACCCGCCACCGGGCAGGCCGGTGCGGTGAGGGTCATGTCGACCTCCACCCTGCCCTGTTCGTCAACCTCTAGACGATAGATCAAGCCAAGGTCATAGATGTTCACCGGTATCTCCGGGTCTTGTACCGTACGCAGGGCCTCGATTAGTGCTTCACGCAGAGGAATATTCTGTTGCGTCTCTTGTTCCGCCAAATTGCTGTTGCTCATACTTTGACACCATTAATCATGATCAGCTCAGATCACTCACACCCGCTTCCACTCGTTGACGGATCGTTTCAGCCAACTGCTCCCGCAGACTCTCCGTCTCGAATCGATCGAGAATCTCCTGGGCGAAACCCAGGCAGAGCAGGCGGCGGGCTTGGTCTTCATTCAGTCCACGGGAGCGTAGGTAGAACAGGGCCTGGGGATCCAGTTGTCCCACCGTGGTGCCGTGACTGCACTGCACGTCATCCGCCAGAATCTCCAGCTGTGGCTTGGTATCGATCTCCGCCTCGCGCGAAAGCATCAGATTGGCATTGGAGAGATGGGCGTTGCTCTGCTGCGCCTGTTCCCGCACCAGGATGCGTCCGTCGAATACCGCCCTGCCCCGGCCATTGAGTATGCCCTTGAAGTTCTCCCGGCTGTCACAGCCCGGCAACGCATGATCCACATCGAGGTGAAAATCAACCAACTGACCCTCACCCGCCAGGTAGAGACCATCCAGCTCACAGTTGGCTCCCGGAGCGGCAAAACGGCTGTTGATAGTGGTGCGCGACCAGGCCCCGCCCAAGGCGGCGGTAACTCCTTGATAGTGTGAATCCGCCTGTAGCTCGAGATAGAGTTCGGTAAGATGATAGGCCTGCAGGCTCTCCTGCTGAACCCGCTGATGGCGCAGGCTGGCCCGCTCTTCGAGCAGGATCTCACACACAATATTGTTGAAATAGCTGACCTCATCCAGGGCCAGATAACGCTCCACCAAAGTGGCGCTGCTGTCCGCCTCCAGGATAATCAGATGGCGGGGCCGCAGACTCCGGCCCGTTGCCGCTTGGGTGGCGACATGCAGCAGCTCGATGGGTTGTTCCAGTTTGTGGCCGGCAGTGATGCGAATCACCGCACCATCCTGCATGGTCGCCAGGTTGAGGGCGGAAAAGCCATGCTGCCCAACCCCGGACAGAGAACCCACTGACTGCAGAATCATTTTATCAGCCTGTGCCATAGCGCCACGCAAGCTGCCAATCTGTACGCCTTCTATCTGGGTGTCGGAAAGTGCCGGCTGAAACGAACCATCCACGAAGACCAACCTCCCTGCCACTGGCTCGGCTAAGAATGTCTGCTGCACTGCGGCTTTAGGGATTTCATGTTGTTCGTCAGTGGTGACGAAACCCTGCTCCAACAGCCCTTCCACACTGGTATAGCGCCAGGCCTCCTGGCGGGCATGGGGAAGGCCCAGATCAAACAGGCTTTCCACCGCTTCACGGCGCTGTTCGTTCAGCCAGAGGCCACCTCCGGCCGGCAGCTTGTCGATGTAGCGCTGCGCCTCCATCAGCG
>CBDVCD010000218.1:0-6267 GCA_965372385.1 uncultured Gammaproteobacteria bacterium
TGCCTAATAGCCGCTCAGCTTTTTAGATAATGCGCGTGTAGCGTCGATGGGTCTCACCGATTGCTTTGACAAGAGCTACTGACCCACAAGTTGATCCATCGGCCCCACTCCCCCGGCATCCACGGCCACCTGTCCCCCTGATCACTACCACCTCAAATCCCACTGCACTCCCCAATACCTCAGCCGATTGCTTTCTTCCGTATAGGGGCTTTGCCCCCAGTTGGTTTCGGTAACGCTCCGGGACCGGGGGGTACTGCTGAAAGAGCGAATTTTCAACTGTGAATCGAAATCCCGTCCGAAGACCCCGTCAACAACGCGATTGAGGGAGCCCAGTGGATCGGTAGCGATGAGGATGGTCTTGTCGAGCAGGCTGAAATGATCTTGGGCCTTGATCTCGCGCCGCACGCCGTCGAAGTACCAGCCAATCACCGAACCGATCACGGGAGTCAGGATCAGGTCCTGTTTGGATACGGGTTCGAACAGGGCTTCAACGCCGAATTCGAAGAGGCTCGAGAGAGCAACCGAGTACCAGAAGGAGCCTGCCTTATCCAGACCACGTTCCCGGCCACGGATATAGTAGGTGGCACCCCAGTAGGGGTGGATAATCCAGTTGATCCACCAGAGGTCGTCGTCCCAGTGGGGGTGGGTGACGTTGTGCACCCACTTTTCCAGCCCCCAGTCGTTCTTCTGCTCTTCAGTCCAACCGGATAAATCCTCCGGCAATAGGTAGAGGATGCCGACGGTGGATAACTGATAGCCGACGAAGTAGAGGGCGTCGCGCGTGAGTCCATCGTAGTCGGCGGGGCGCGTATCGCCGAGTTCGCGGCCGAAGCCATAGGGTCTGTCAGGCAGGGTCGTGGCCGGATTGTCCGTTACAGCGTCGTAGCTGAAACGGTGGGTTGGTTCCATAGCGGCGACCAGCCGGGTTTCGACATTCGGTTCGTAGAACGAAACCGGGCTTTCCGCCAGCCAGGTGTTGGCATTAGCCCCGGTGGCCATCATCAGCGCCGCAAGGCCACTCAGCAAACGCACTTTCATGTTCAATAAACTGGGTTAGTCGAATATCGCGCAACCAGTCCCCTCTCTTCCCGGGAGAGGGTTAGGGTTAGAGGATTAGGATTAGGGTTAGTAGCTTACCACTGAAATCTTGTACAAAAATACAAAGAAAACTTCATGCTGTATCAGCACAGAGAGCAGATAGAACAACATATTAACGAATTTTCAGTGACGCAGCCAAGGCACGACGACCAAACTTTGTCAGGTAATACTTGTAGCGGCGCTCCACTTTTTTGATCAGTCCATGGGTACGCAACCGTTCATAGCCCTGAAAACATGGCACGTCTAAGGCGATTTGCCATTGGCATCATCAAAAGCAAAGCGAAATAGCCGTCACTGGTATCACCGCCGTGCCATAGCGATATAATTAATATTTTAGTATATTATTAATAGTAGTTTTTCTATTGCTTAGAGCGAAAGGCAATTTTATGCGTCATCTCAGGTGGAAACGAAACTATCTTAGCGGTATTGGGTCCCTGGACCGTTCGAAACAGGCCCTGTATGAAGACCTGCGGGTACTTCAAACGGAAATGGAGCATAAGGAACACTGCCAGGATATGGAAGACCTGATGATTGACCTTAGCGGGCAGGCACGCAACCTGTTTGAGGCGAAAGCCGCAAGCCGTAAGCAGGCCGAGTTGGTCGTGTATGAGCATACGGCGGCAATAGCGCAAACCCTGGACCAATGCCTGCCTTTGGCGGCCCTGGATACGCCCGCCTGTCGCAATTGTGCAATATGTGAACATACGGGTGAGTTGGTGGGAAACTGGCTGGTACAGTCCGCGTCCTTTGTTGTCGAAGAGGAAGAGGACGTCGCCGCCTAATCGAACTGTCTGCTCTGCGGACGAAGTCATTCAAGAAGGTGATTAGCCTCATCTCTCAGCGGGCATCCCACGAGAAGGCGGTGGGGGTAGGTGGCGAAACCCTCGGCGGCATGGATGCCGTCGTGGAGCGTACACGGACGTATTTACCGCCTGTTTCGGCAGCCTATCCCCACCGCCGTGGCCCAGCTGAGACAGAGGGCTAATTACCCTCAAGAAAGAAGTCAGCGCTTGCCAGCAGACGGCCCTCGCCATCCTGCAATTCCACCCGCCATGCTCCACTCATCGACTGGTTGATGATCTTGTTCGAATAACTGCGCCATCGATCGCCTCTGATCTTGACCCGTACCTTGGCAACTTGTTTCCCATCGTGTAGCCAAACATATTTGAGCAGGCTACCACTCTTATCGACTACTTCGCTGTACACCCAGACCGCGGCGCTTCCATTCACATTGAAACTGATATCCTTCAGTTCACCTCTCGGTTCTCTATTCGAAACGGATCGGGTAAGTAGAAAACGCTTTACCCTGGGCTCGATGATTTTGAGCTCTTTTAATTGAAAAGGACTGTTTGTCGTGTCGGTTGTAAGTTTTATGCTTGAACTGTCAGGGCTTTCTTCTTCGCGGTCCAACGGCATGTCTTGAGGAATCCCTGCCTGAGACGCAGAGAGCTCGTCTTCCAAAGGCATTGGAATCGTATCTTCAGAAGGCCGCGCATCAATCGCAGGCTCTGAGTCTTCTTGATCTATCATGTAGATAGACGTCTCCCCTGCTGTTTCCTGGGCGGGATGATTTACCAAGGGTAATTGCACCACTTCTGATGAGGGCGACTCGGTTTCCACAGGTTTGCCTTCAGCATCTTGTTGCGTACTGTCGTCCACTGCGAATAGCGGCTCCTCTAACAGAGGTGTCGTCTCGTACTGCGCGTCGTAACTTGAATCCGTTGACTCCGCAACCTGAGCCGATAATGTTTCCTGCTCTTCGTGAGTAAAGGATCGGGGAGTCTCTTCGACCGCCAAGGGAATCCGTTCCGCATCTCCGCTCGGTCGCTGGCCTTCCGTTGCAACCCTTGTGTCAGGCAGGGCTTCCGCCATGTCTAAGTCTTCTTGGGGAGAGGATGCAAACCACGCATAAAGCCCATATGTGATGACTCCGATCAGCACCAGCAGTATGGCGATGGCGGCAAAGATACGATCCCAATGATAGATGTATGCTTGTTTCCGGGGCTGTTTGCGAGTTGTGGGTATTGTGTTGGATTTTTGCATAACCAGATCAGTGCTATTTCGAGTAAACGAATGATGTTTGATTAAATCCGAAAAAAGGCCTGCCTATACTCGCCCGAAGCGCTCGAGATAGTGGGCAAACAGGTTCGGGTTCAGCGCCTGCAAATGCCGCCGCTGTTCGATCAGCTCGGCAGCGGGAACAGCAGCGGCGCCTGCCGCCACCAGCTCAGCGGTCACCTGATAATCTTCCGGGAGTTCCGTGTCAGCCAGACAGCCCGCGACCACCAGCCTGGCGGCGATAGCAGACTGCTCCAGCAGCGACCAGGCGGGAAAGTCCGGGTTGGGAAGTTCCGGCTCCAAGCCCACGAAGCGTCGCCAGCGGTGACGCCAGACAGGCTCCGCCTCCCGGCCGATAACATCCGCCTGATCCGGAAACTGCCAGCAAAACCTGAACCAGCAGCAGGCCGCCTGATCTTGCTGTTGCAGTCTTCCACAGGCCTGGGCATAGCGGCGCAACAGCAGCAGCTGTTCAGTCCAGTCCGCCTGGGTCTCGATGCTCTGCTGTACCTGGTCCCAATCCTCCAGCTGGATGGCCATATAGCTTGCATGCAGTTCAGGCCTGGTGGGATCGAAGTCCTGGCCAGCAACAGACTGTAGCAGTCGCCGCCAGAATGGAGCCAGAAAGTCTCGGCTACCGGCTCCGAGCAAATCACCGGCCAGGGGCAGCAGCACCTGTTCCAGATAATCTAGTTCGCCAGCTGCATCCGTAACCGCCTGATCCAGTTTTACCGCCGCCTCCACCATCTGTTCCAGACTGCCGAGCCGGTTGTTGCCCGGGTCGGCATCGAACAGCAGATCAAGCTGCCGCCGGGCCTCGGGGTGATCCCGCCCGATCAATGCAGCTTGAATGCCATTCACCAGGGTGGAGCCGGTGGCGTCCATGAACAGATCCATTTGTGGGACATCGGCGGGTTTCCGATAGCGGGTGTGGAACAGCCGGTTGAAGGTGGAATTCGGACTGAAGGGTAGATTCGCCTGCCCGTTGTCACCCCAGGGGGGGTAATTGATCCATTCGGTCTCCAACCCCAAGGCCTCGGCATAGACCGACCCCTGCTGCAGTAACTCCTGGCTCTGGCCGGGATCGCCGAACAGCAGCTCATCAAGATATTGACCCTCCCCTGCTCGCCAGGCCTCGTAGTCGGCGAACAGCAACCGGCCCTCCGCCAGCAGCAGCTCCAGCGGGGTGTAGTTCCCCTGCTCCAGCAGCAACCGGTCCACGGCCTGCTGGACAGGCTTTTCCACCGCTACCGGCTTCATTCCAACGGTCCGAACAACATGCTGATATCATCCTCCGTCCAACCGGCACCGGATGTCCCACGTTTTTCAAACAGACTGTCGGCCAAGGCCTGCTTGTGGGCCTGCATGATCTGGATCTTCTCCTCCACCGTGCCCTCGCTGATGAGCTTGTAGACGAACACCGGGTTCTCCTGGCCGATACGGTGGGCCCGGTCGGTGGCCTGCCGCTCCACCGCCGGGTTCCACCAGGGATCGTAGTGGATCACCGTATCGGCGGCGGTCAGGTTGAGACCCGTACCGCCGGCCTTGAGGCTGATCAGAAACAGCGGCACCTCTCCGCTCTGAAAACGGTCCACCGGCTTGGCCCGGTCCCGGGTGCGGCCGGTCAGTTTCACATAGTCGATGCCGGCCTGCCTAACGGCATCCTCGATCAAACTGAGCATGCCGGTGAACTGGGAGAACAGCAGCACCCGCCGGCCCTCCTCGATCATCTCCGGCAGCATCTCCATCAGCAGCTCCAGTTTGGCGGAGCCCTTCACCTCCCGCGCATCCTCCAGCTTCACCAGGCGTGGATCACAACAGACCTGACGCAGCTTCAGCAGGGCATCCAGCACCATGATATGGCTGCGGCCCCAGCCCTTCTCAGCCACCGCCTTGCGCACCTGCTCATGCATCGCCAGGCGGATGGTCTCGTAGAGTTCCCTTTGCGCCCCGTCCAGCTCCACAGTGCGCAGGATCTCGGTCTTCGGCGGCAGCTCTTTGGCCACCTCTTGCTTGGTGCGGCGCAGCATAAAGGGCCGCAGACGCAGCGCCAGCCGCTCTGAAGCCGCCTCGTCACCCTGCTTTTCGATGGGATTGCGCAGATTCCGGCGGAACTGTTTGTCGCTGCCCAGCAGGCCGGGCAGGAGAAAATCGAACTGAGACCAGAGTTCCCCCAGGTGGTTCTCCAGCGGCGTGCCGGTGAGACAGAGCCGGTGGCGGGCATTCAGCTCTCGCACCACCCGGCTGGCCTGGGTCTTCGGGTTCTTGATGTTCTGGGCCTCATCCAGGATCAGCAGATGGAATTCCTGTTTCAGCAGCAGTTCCCGGTCACGCGCCAACAGCGGATAACTGGTCAGCACCAGATCGTGTTTAGAGATCTCCTTGAACTGCTCGCGGCGTTTCGGCCCATGCAGAATCATCACCCGCAGGTCCGGCGCGAACTGCCGGGCCTCGCGCCGCCAGTTGACCAGCAGGCTGGTGGGAACCACCACCAGTGAGGGCCGGTCCATGCGCCCCTGCTCCTTCTCCAGCAGCAGATGGGCCAGGGACTGCACCGTCTTGCCCAGGCCCATGTCATCCGCCAGCAACCCACCGAGCCCGTGCTCCCGCAGAAACTGCAGCCAGGCCAGGCCCTGCTGCTGGTAGTCACGCAACTGGGCCTGCAGGCCCCGGGGTGGCGACACCTCCGGCAACTGATCTAGGCCCCGCAAACGATGGATGAGATCCTGCAGGCCCTCGCACTCGTCGGTGTCGATCTGCAGTGACTCATCCGCTGCACCCAGCTCCACCAGGCGGGCCAACTGGATGCGGCTCAGGGGCAGCTGACCCTCTTCATCCAGGCTGTCGTCCTGATAGAGCTCGAACAGGGTATCCAGGATCAGACGGACCCGGCCCAGAGGCACCGGCACCAGCCGTTGGTCCTCCAGCGGGATGATCAGTATCTGTTCCGGATCCAGCTCCTGCAGCTGTTTTCGGTTGAGGGTCTTGGGAAACTCCCGCAGCAACTTCACCAGACCCGGCAGCAGATTGATCCGCTCGCCCTCCACCTCTACCCCGAGGCCGACCCGGAACCAGTCATACTCCCCCTTCGGCTGCAGCGAACCATACCAC
>CBDVCD010000219.1:0-6207 GCA_965372385.1 uncultured Gammaproteobacteria bacterium
GTTTTTCTCCCTGACTGGGTCTGGCCTCGGGCTTTGGCTCGGGTTTTTCTCCCTGACTGGGTCTGGCCTCGGGCTTTGGCTCGGGTTTTTCTCCCTGGCTGGGTTTAACTTCGGGCTTTGGCTCGGGTTTTTCCCCTTGGCTGGGTCTGGCTTCGACCTTTGGCTCAGGCTTCATCTCCTTGGCCGGGCGTGATTCAGCTTTCGGCTCTTGGGTATCCACCTTGGCCAGGCTGGGAGTGGGTTTTACCTGTGCCTTGCTTACTGTCGTCTCTTGCGCATTGCCTTCTACCGCCGATGTCTCTGTATGTTGTTCTCCGCTAGCGGGACGCCGCCGGCGTCCGCCTCGCCGACCACGCCGGGCCCCACTGCGTGGGCCTTTCTGCCTGGAACCGTCACCTGTTTCAGTTTCGCTCGTCTGGGCTTCCGGTCCTTGGGACTGTTGGCTAAGGCTCTCATCCTCATCGGGCTTGGCCGCTCGCTTCTTTTGCGGTGCGCGCTGCTGTTGGCTTGGGCTGCCTCTTTCATCTTTGCCACCGCCAGCTGCGCGAGGGGGCTGCCGGGAACCACTTGTGGTGCGTTTGCGACCGCCGCGGCCGCGTGAATCCCGATCATCCCGCCGTTGCTGGCGTGCTTGCGGCTGACGCGGTTTTGCTCTTCTGTCCTGGCCTTTTCTCTCCTCTACCTTCTCTTCCTTCGGTTCCTCCGGCTTGTGAGAGAAGATGCTGGTGAAGATCTTCTTCAGGAAGCCCCCCTCGTGGTTTACCGGGGTTGGCTCGGCTGCCCTTTGCGGAGCCGGGGTGGCGGGTGCAATGGCTTTGACCGCGGGTTTTTCGCTTGTTGGCTGCTCCGTGCGGCTATAGGCAGGGGTTTGCAGTACCTCTTCGGAAACCATCTCATAGCTGGCGCTGCCCTTGTCTTCCGTGGGCATGTCACTGGTACGGACCCGCTCGAGACTATAGTTGGGGGTCTCCAGATGGATGTTGGGTACCAGCACCACTTCAATCGACTGACGCTTCTCGACATCGTGGATCATCTGACGCTTTTCGTTGAGCAGGAAGGTGGCCACGTCTACCGGCAATTGGGCGATGATGCGGCCAGTATTCTCCTTCATGGCCTCTTCTTCGATAATCCGCAGTACCGAGAGTGAAAGGGATTCCACGCCGCGTACCGTGCCATGACCCTTACAACGGGGGCAGACCAGTTCACTGGCCTCACCAAGGGAGGGACGCAGTCTCTGACGGGACATCTCCAGCAGACCAAAGCGGGAGATACGCCCCACCTGGACCCGGGCGCGATCCTGCTTCAGGGCATCCTTCAGGCGGTTTTCCACCTCCCGCTGATTGCGGGCAGGGGTCATGTCGATGAAGTCGATAACAAACAGTCCGCCCAGATCCCGTAGGCGCAGCTGGCGGGCAACCTCGTCAGCCGACTCCAGATTGGTGTTCAGGGCCGTCTCTTCGATGTCGGCGCCCTTGGTGGCGCGGGATGAGTTGATATCGATGGAGGTCAGCGCCTCTGTGTGATCGATAACGATGGCGCCCCCGGAGGGCAGCCGTACCTCTCGCTGGAAGGCGGACTCGATCTGGCTCTCGATCTGGTAGCGGCTGAACAGGGGAACCTCGTCGTCGTAGAGGCGCAGGTGGCGGCTGTATTGGGGCATGACCTGGGAGATGAAGCGCTCAGCCTGAGAAAAGACCTCCGGGTCATCGATCACGATCTCGCCGATATCCGCGCGCAAATAATCGCGAATCGAGCGGATGATGACATTGCTCTCCTGGTAGATCAGAAACGGCGCCGGTTTGGTGGCCGAGGTCTCGATGGCTTGCCAGAGTTGGAGCAGGTAATCCAGATCCCACTGCAGTTCTTCCGCATTCTTGCCGACGCCGGCGGTGCGCACGATCAACCCCATATTTTCAGGGATGGTGAGCTGACTCATCGCATCCCGCAGTTCGCTGCGGTCCTGTCCTTCGATGCGCCGGGAGACACCACCCGCCCTGGGGTTGTTGGGCATCAAGACCAGATAGCGTCCAGCCAGAGAGACGAAGGTGGTAAGGGCGGCGCCCTTGTTACCACGCTCCTCCTTCTCGATCTGGATGACGATCTCCTGTCCCTCCTTGACCGCATCCTGAATGTTGACCCGTCCGGGGGACCCCTTGGCACTTTCGGAAAAGTAGCTGCGGGAGATCTCCTTCAATGGCAGGAATCCGTGCCTTTCGGAGCCGTATTCGACAAAGGCGGCCTCCAGGCTGGGTTCCACCCGGGTGATACGGCCCTTATAGATATTGGCTTTTTTCTGTTCCCGGCCGGGAACCTCGATATCCAGATTGAACAGTTTTTGACCATCAACAATGGCCACACGCAACTCTTCTGCTTGAGTTGCGTTGATCAGCATACGCTTCATATTGTTCTATCCATGCAACTGCGCGAGCAGACGGGCAGCGAGCACCATACCAACCCACCCCAAGGACTGATTAGCCCCAGTGTAAGCGTGTCAGCGAATGACGCATGCTGCATGGGCAGGTAATTGGACACCTGCGCTAGCTCCCCGAAACTGGCCCGGGCAGTTGTAAAATCTGTTAAAGTTCGCCGCTCGGCCATGTGCAGCTGCCTGATCTCAATAGGCGCGCAAAGCAACTGGATCGGCAAGGGCTGAAAGGATCTGGCCGGGCCTGGCATCCTGGCGTTGGAACTCCGACTAATGAGAGGGTTCCCGCGAGTTATTGCTTTTACGCTGTAGAGTTAAGATTCAGGTCAGAGCAGGTCCGAGTTGGCACCTGTGTGCTCAGTTTGTGGCTCCAACAAAGCTAGGAGCGCCTAAATTGCTCACCGCGCTGATGCTGGCACCACTTGATTTTTCGCCAGCACCATGAAATCCACAGCGGAATATAACAACCTTCATCATGCACTTCAATCTTAAGACGCCATAAACGGGCTCTAAATGTCAGAAACAAAAAAGAATTCTCCCGCGGTTCGGTTCGTGGATGTGGAAGAGGGTTTCGCGGGACAGCGTATCGATAATTTCCTGATGCGCGAGCTCAAGGGTGTGCCCAAGAGCTACATCTACCGAATCCTGCGCAAGGGTGAGGTGCGGGTCAACAAGGGCAGGGTGCAGGCCGTCTACCGGCTGAAGAGCGGGGATAGGATACGCATACCACCGGTGCGGATGCTCGCCATTGGCTCTCCCGGCAAACCATCGAAAAATATTCAGCGGCGGTTGGAACATGCCATCGTCTTTGAGGATGAGCGATTTCTGGTGCTCAACAAGCCGGCGGGTCTGGCTGTGCATGGTGGCAGTGGTCTGCAGTTCGGCGTGATTGAAGCCCTACGAAGTCTGCGTCCGCAGGAGAGACAACTTGAGCTGGTGCATCGTCTGGATAGAGATACCTCCGGTTGTCTGCTGATCAGCAAGCGGCGGAGCGCGCTACGGATACTGCATGAACTCATGCGCCAAAATCGTGTCGATAAGCGGTATCTGGCCCTGCTTGCCGGAAGCTGGCGCAAGGGCAGCCAGGTGGTGAAGAAACCGTTGCGTAAAAACACCCTGCAGGGTGGCGAACGGGTGGTGCGGGTGGATGCCGCTGGCAAGCCGGCCGAGACCCGCTTCCGGCGCCTCCAGCGTTTCAAGCAGGCAACCCTGGTCGAGGCGCAACTGATCACCGGCAGGACACACCAGATCAGGGTCCACGGCGCCTGGCTTGGTTCCCCCATTTTGGGGGATGCTAAATATGGTGACGCAGTGGCCAATAAGTCGGCTAAACTGCTGGGCCTGCATCGGTTGTTTCTCCACGCACACTCCCTGAGGTTTCGCTGGCCAGGCGAGAAGCGTGATATCGAGATCAGCGCGCCACTGCCGGATGAGTTGGATATGGTCCTGAAATTATTGAAGTAAAAAGATGAAGTATAAGTTATTAGTCTTTGATTGGGATGGAACTTTAATGGATTCTGAGGCCCGCATAGTGGATTGCGTCAAGGCGGCGGTCAGAGACCTGGATATACCGATGCCGAGCGATGACGAGATCCGCAACATCATTGGGCTTGGGCTGCGAGAGGCGATTGACAGCCTGTTCCCTGGGGCGGATGACGAGTTGCATCACAACATTGTCACCCGTTATCGCATACATTATCTCAGCGAAAATAGTACCCCTTCGCCACTCTTCAACGGGGCCAGAGCGGTGATCGAGGAGTTGGCGGAAGCGGGCTATCTGTTGGCGGTGGCTACCGGTAAGGGTCGAAGTGGCTTGAATATGGTGCTGCAAGCTACTGGGTTAGAGAGTTATTTTCACGCGACTCGCTGCGCCGACGAGACCTTTTCCAAACCCCATCCGGCGATGCTGGAGCAGATTCTCGATGAGTTGGGCGTTTTCCCCAACGAGGCCTTGATGATCGGCGATACCGAGTATGATCTACAGATGGCCTCCAATGCGGGGGTAGCCTCCCTGGGTATGACCTATGGTGTGCATGCACCGGAGCGACTGGCCAAGCATAATCCATTGGACTGTCTGGATGAGGTGACGGCCATTCCGGCCTGGCTAAAAAAATACTCACACCAGGTTGGGACGCTTTCTTAGTTCAACTGGCAGCTGCTTTTTATGATTGAATATGCATTATAAATCAACAGGAAAATAAGGGTATCTCATGTCGGATAATAGTAGTGGCAAGTCTCAGGATTCTACCTCACCCAGCAACTGGGAGCGTGAGATGTTGCATAAGATGCTGATGGTCTCGGTGAAAGAGACCCGACGCAGCCGTCGCTGGGGCATCTTTTTCAAGCTCCTGACCTTCGCCTATCTGTTTCTGTTGCTTGGGCTCATCCTCGTGTCGAATGAGCTGGATGTCGGCCAGGTCACTTTGAAGGAGCATACTGCCCTGATAGAGGTGAATGGGGTCATTGCACCGGAATCCAAGGCCAGCGCCGACAAGATCGTCACCGGTCTGCGGGATGCCTTTGAGGACAAGAAGACCAAGGGGATCATTCTGCGCCTGAATACACCGGGCGGCAGCCCGGTACAGTCCCGCTATGTCAATGCTGAGATTGTCCGCTTGAAGAAGAAATATCCCAAAATCCCTGTCTATGCAGTGGTCGTGGATATCTGTGCATCCGGGGGTTACTACATTGCCGCCGCCGCCGACAAGATCTATGCCGACAAGGGCAGTATTGTCGGCTCCATCGGCGTGCTGATGAACGGTTTTGGCTTTGTCGAGGGGATGGAGTCGCTGGGTATAGAGCGCAGGCTGATGACCGCGGGGGAACATAAGGGGATCATGGACCCCTTCTCACCGTTAGCTGAGGAAGACAGGGTCCATCTGCAGCGGATGCTCGATCAGTTGCATGCGCAGTTTATCGAGACGGTCAAGGAGGGCCGTGGAGACCGGCTGAAGGTTGATGAGTACCCGGAACTCTTCAGCGGCCTGTTCTGGAGTGGGGAGGAGGCCAGAGAGATTGGTCTGATCGATGATTTCGGCAGCAGCAGCTATGTGGCAAGAGAGGTCATCGGGGTCGAGGATATTGTGGATTTCACCCATAAAGAGGATGTCTGGGACCGCTTGGCGGAACGTCTTGGGGCGGGGGTTGCCGAGACGCTGGCCAGGTTTTCAGGCCTTACGGCCGGTTACCCCTTACGCTGACCAGGCTATATCACCATGATTAAACTGGCCCCAACCTCGGATGTTCCGTGTCCGGCGATGTACCTGGTTGACGAGGACGCCATGAATCCATCCATGGAGGCTTGACGGCGGCATCCCTGCTGTCGACACCTCGCCAACCAGGTACATCGCCGTCACACAGGGAGATTTTTCCATGGTCCTTAACAGATCCTGGGCAGGGGGTCGTCCTCCAGCTCTTCAAGGATACGCGCCCCGCCCAGCTCGGTCTCCAGGACGACGTGGGCCCCAGCCTCTGTTACTCGGCCGATGATGGCCGCCCCATCTCCCTCCGGTAGTGAGCGCCATCTCCGCAGGGCCTCATCCGCATCATCCGGTGCAATGAGCGCGACAACCCTGCCTTCACACGCCAGGTAGTAGGGGTCGTAACCGAGCATCTCGCAGACCCCCTGCACAGGATCGCGCACTGGGATGTCAGTTTGTCGCAGACGGACCTGCAGGCCGGTGGCCCGGCAAATCTCGTGAGCAACGGTCGCCAGGCCACCCCGGGTCGGGTCTCGCATGAAGCGCAGGCCGGGCAGGGTCAACAGGGCCTGGGTCAAAGGC
>CBDVCD010000220.1:0-6193 GCA_965372385.1 uncultured Gammaproteobacteria bacterium
TGTTTGACGATGAGGTGCCCTCAACTAACTGACCAGTCGCCAACTGACCTGTTCTCCGGCCCGTAAGGGGATCACCCTTGCTTGGCCAAATCCATAGTATGCTGGGACCTGCCAGGCCGATTTCTCCAGGGTGATGGTTCCGCTGTTGCGTGGCAGCCGATAGAAATCCGCTCCATGAAAACTGGCGAAGCCCTCGAGCCTGTCTAATGCACCGGCCTGTTCAAAGGCCTCGGCATAGAGTTCGATTGCGGCGTGCGCGGTGTAACAGCCGGCACAACCACAGCTGCACTCCTTGAAATGTTGAGCATGGGGTGCGCTGTCGGTACCCAGAAAAAACTTCGGATTCCCTCTGGTGGCAGCGTCGAGCAAGGCCTGTCGATGGGTCTCGCGCTTGAGTATGGGTAAGCAGTAGTAGTGGGGGCGGATACCACCGGCCAGCATCGCGTTACGGTTATAGAGCAGGTGGTGGGCGGTGATCGTGGCGGCGACCGAGTCCGCAGCCCCGCTGACAAACTCCACCGCATCCCGGGTGGTGACATGTTCGAATACCACGCGCAGTTCCGGGAAGTCGTGAACCAAGGGTTCCAGATGACGTTCGATAAAGACCTTCTCCCGGTCGAAGATATCGATCTCGCTATCGGTCACTTCCGCATGTACCAGCAGAGGCAGGCCCTGCCTTTGCATCTCCTCGATGACCGGGTAGAGCCGGTTGATGTCGGTCACGCCGGAGTCCGAATTGGTGGTGGCCCCGGCAGGGTAGAGTTTGACCGCTTCGATGAAGCCACACTCATTTGCCTTGCGTATCTCTCCTGTTGTGAGGTTATCCGTCATATAGAGGGTCATCAGTGGTTCAAATGGGGATTCCGCAGGAAGGGCTTGCAGGATCCTCTCCCGATAGGCCTCCGCCAGCCGGGTGTTGGTGACGGGAGGTTGTAGATTCGGCATGACAATAGCGCGGGCGAAGCGAGCGGCGCTGTGGCCAACCACGGCGGCCATGGCATCTTCGTCGCGCAGATGGAGATGCCAGTCATCGGGTTGCGTCAAGGTGATCTTCATGTGGTAGGTTTCAGCTCTCGAAAGGGTTTAAATGGATATAATAAAATAAACACGCATGATTGATAGAAAATATCTATTAGCCAATTTAAGTATTTACTAATATTATTTTCGTCGAAGGCTGCGTTACACCTGCTTTCAAGCAAACTGCTTAAATGACTCATTCTAACTCTTAGGAGAGTGAACAAATGAAAAATATCGTAAAGGTCGCAGCTGTTGCTGCACTGCTCGCTGCTTCTGCTTCCGCTTCCGCCTGGTGGGGCGGTGGTCCAGGCTATGGTGGCAATAATTGGGGTAACGACTGGCTGGGCGACGGCTGGGGTGACGGTGACTTCAGCTTCGGTATGAGCGGCAGCGCCCGTGGTTCCGGTTATGGACGTGGTTATAACCGATACAATAACTACTATGGCTATGGTGGTCCTTACGGCGGCGGCTATGGCGCTCCTTACGGCGGCGGCTATGGCGCTCCTTACGGTGGCGGCTACGGTGCCCCTTACGGCTATGGCTATCCCTATGCCGCACCGGTAGCGCCTGTAGCGCCTGCTGCTGAAGCCAAGTAAGCCAGCTTGCTGAGCAGCTAACGGATTAAACGATACACAGGGATGTGTATAAAAAGGAAAGGGGGTGGTCGGTTAACTCCTCCCACCCCTATATGTTGTGGAACGAGTCATATTGGCTAAATGGGTGATCCATGCATGAGAGCCCGGTCTGACTCAGTTCAAAGCATGTAACTCCATAGTCGTACAATCCTACATCTTGTGCGAGGAGGAGTTAACCGACCACCCCCTTAAAAAGAATTAACGTGGTTTTCAAGATACTTTCAGGGTAATGAAGATGAAAAAGGTTTCTATACTTGGGGCTGCCATTGTGCTGGTGGCCGCTTCCGCCTCCGCCAGTGCCTGGTGGGGCAACAACTGGGGTGACGACTTCTTTGGTGACGGATTCGGCGCCGGTGATTTCAGTTTTGGCTTCAGCATGAACGCCCGTGGCCATGGATATGGCCGTGGCTACGGCTATGATGCCCCCTACTGGGGTTATGCCCCCTATTATGCTGTACCTGCCTACACCGCTCCCGCCCTGACGGAAGAGCAGCAGGCCGCCCTCGCGGAGCAGCAGAAGGCCTTCGCCGAGCGGCAACAGAAGGCATTTGAGCAGGCCGTGACCGCCCAGCGCGAGTTTGCTGAGCAGTACAATAACGATCCGATGGCTGTCCTGGATGCCCAGATGAAGGCCATGCAGGATGAGGTGGACGCCCAGCATAAACAGTTGCAGGCCCAGTTCGACAACATGGCCCCCGCCATGCCGGAACTACCCGCCCACATCGCCAAGCGTATCGAAGAGCGCGAGGCCCAGCGTGAGGCGATGATCAAGCAGATGGAAGCCAGCCGTCCCAGCATGCCCGCCTTTAGCGCTGAACCGATGGACATCAAGCAACTGCTGGAAGAGGCCCAGGCCCGCCGTGACGAGAGGGTGAAAGAGATGGAGGCACGTCGCGGCGCCGCACCTGTCCGTCCGGCCATGTCCGAAACGATGAGCAAGCGCAGGGAAGAGGCCCAGGCCCGTCGTGAGGCAATGATCAAGGAGATGGAAGCCCGTCGTAGTGTTGCGATGGAGCGTATGTCTTTCGATCATCCCGCCTTCGCAACGCGTAAAGACATCTAAGTCAAACTCTGGATTCACCCAATAAAAAGGCATATCCGACATTGTCGGATATGCCTTTTTTCATGTAGGGTGTGTTTTTTCCGATTGAATAAAGAGAATAGCGATGTCAAGCAGACCCGATATCGATCCTCAGGAGACACAGGAGTGGCTCGATGCCCTGGAGGGCGTACTTGAAAACGAAGGCGTGGAGCGCGCCCATTTTCTCATTGAACGGCTGGTGGACAAGGCGCGCCGTTCTGGTGCCCATCTGCCTTTCAGCGCCAATACCGCCTATGTAAACACCATTCCGGTAACTCAGCAGCAGCGCTTTCCCGGTGACCGGGCGATGGAGCGACGTATCCGCTCCTTCATTCGCTGGAACGCCATGGCCATGGTGGTGCAGGCGAATCGAATTTCCACCGAGTTGGGCGGTCACATCTCCAGTTTCGCCTCGGCTGCGACCCTGTACGATGTGGGTTTCAACCACTTCTTCCGGGCCTGTGACAAGGAACGGGACGGAGATCTGATCTTTTTCCAGGGGCATTCCTCCCCGGGGGTCTACGCCCGTGCCTTTCTGGAAGGCCGTTTGAGCGAGGACCAGCTCTACAGTTTTCGTCAGGAGGTCGATGGTGACGGGCTCTCCTCCTATCCCCACCCCTGGCTGATGCCCGGCTTCTGGCAGTTCCCCACCGTCTCCATGGGCTTAGGTCCCCTGATGGCGATCTACCAGGCACGCTTCATGCGCTATCTGCACGACCGCGGTGTGGTGAATACCGCTGAGCGCAGGATCTGGGCCTTCTGTGGTGACGGCGAGATGGACGAGCCGGAAGCCTTGGGAGCGATCTCCCTGGCGGGTCGGGAGCGTCTGGACAACCTGGTCTTCGTGATCAACTGTAATCTGCAGCGGCTGGACGGGCCGGTGCGTGGCAACGGCAAGATCATCCAGGAGCTGGAGGCTGTTTTCCGCGGTGCTGGCTGGCATGTGATCAAGGTGATCTGGGGTGGCTACTGGGATCCGCTGTTTGCCCGGGACAAGCACGGCGTCATGCTGAAACGCATGGAAGAGGCGGTGGATGGCGACTATCAGGCCTACAAGGCCAAGGGCGGCGCCTATACCCGTGAACACTTCTTCGGCAAGTATCCCGAGCTGGAGGAGATGGTTGCGGACATGACCGACGAGGATATCTGGCGGCTCAACCGGGGTGGCCACGACCCCCACAAGGTCTATGCCGCCTATGCCGAGGCGGTGGCTCACAAGGGTCAGCCCACGGTGATCCTGGCCAAAACGGTGAAGGGGTACGGCATGGGGGTGGCCGGTGAAGGACAGAATATCACCCACTCCCAGAAGAAGATGGGGGAGGCGGCCCTGAAGGCCTTCCGCGACCGCTTCAATATCCCTATCGGTGACGATGTGATCGGCTCCGCGCCTTTCTATAAACCGGCGGCGGACAGTCCGGAGATGAAATACATGCATGAGCGACGCCAGGCTCTGGGGGGATACATGCCGCAGCGGCGCACCCAGGTGACGCCCATCGAAGCGCCTGGACTGGATCAGTTCAAGCCGATGCTGGAAGGCAGCGGAGAGCGGGAACAGTCCACCACCATGGCCTTCGTGCGCCTGCTCAATATGCTGATTCGCGACAAACAGATCGGCAAGCAGGTGGTGCCGATCGTGCCCGACGAGGCGCGTACCTTCGGTATGGAGGGTATGTTCCGCCAGCTCGGCATCTACTCCTCGGTGGGTCAGCTCTACGAACCGGTGGATGCGGATCAGGTGATGTTCTACCGGGAGGACAAGAAGGGCCAGATCCTGCAGGAGGGTATCAATGAGGCGGGCGCCATGTCCTCCTGGATTGCCGCCGCCACCGCCTACAGCAACCATGGGGTCAGCATGATCCCGTTCTATATCTACTACTCCATGTTCGGCTTTCAGCGTATTGGCGATCTGGCCTGGGCGGCGGGGGACATGCAGGCCCGTGGTTTCCTCATCGGCGGTACTGCCGGGCGCACCACCCTGGCGGGGGAGGGGCTGCAGCATCAGGACGGTCACAGCCACCTGGCGGCCGCCACCATCCCCAATTGTGTCGCCTATGATCCGACCTTCGCCTATGAACTGACGGTGATCGTGCAGGATGGCATGCGGCGTATGTATCAGGAGCAGGAGAACATCTTCTACTATATCTCGGTGATGAACGAGAACTACCTCCAGCCCGCTATGCCCGAGGGTGTGGAGGAGGGTATCCGCCGTGGACTCTATCTGTTCCAGCAGGGCGGTAAACGCAAGAAACGGGTGCAGCTGCTGGGCAGCGGCGCCATCCTGCGCGAGGTGATCGCCGCCGCGGATCTGCTGGATAAGGACTTCAGTATCTCGGCCGACGTCTGGAGTGTCACCAGCTTCAACGAGTTGCGCCGCGACGGTCTGGATGTGGAGCGCTGGAACATGCTGCATCCGGAAGCGTCACCCCGCACCAGCTATGTGGCGGACCAGCTGGCCGATCAACAGGGACCGTTTATCGCGGCCACCGACTATATCCGCGCTTATGCGGATCAGATTCGACCCTTTATCCAGGGCCGTTATACGGTGTTGGGTACCGATGGTTTCGGACGCAGTGACATGCGCAGTCAGTTGCGCAAGTTCTTTGAAGTGAATCGTTACTACGTGGTGTTGGCGGCACTCAAATCCCTGGTGGATGAGGGTGAGCTTGAAGCGGCGGTCGTCAACAAGGCGATCAAGAAATACCGAATCGATCCGGAAAAACCCAATCCAACGACCGTGTAACGGATCATCCAGACCTGGAACGAGCAACTTTTTTGCCGCTGAGGCGGCAGAGGAGAAGAAGTGGGAAAAATAATTAATGTAGTGCTGCCCGATATCGGCGATTTCGACGCAGTTGAGGTAATCGAAGTCCTGGTCTCCAGCGGCGATGAGGTAGCAGTCGAGGACTCACTGCTGACCCTGGAAAGCGACAAGGCGACCATGGAGATTCCTTCAACCCATGCCGGTGTGGTGCGGGAGTTGCTGGTCAAGGTCGGTGATCGCATCAGCGAAGGGCAAAAGTTGCTCAGCCTGGAGACCCGTGAGGGAGCGGCTGAGGAAAACCCCCTCGAGACCGCCAGCCCCACGCCCGCGGCTGAGGAGGTAGAGACCGTGCTGGCCCCCGCGCCAGTGTCGCAAGATCAGTCCAGCGCGCAAGGCCAGCCAGGCGAGAAGGAGCCGACCGTGCCACCGCTTCCCCTTGGAACAGAGGGTGAAAAGACGAGCCAGGCCCATGCCAGTCCCGCGGTGCGTCGTTTTGCCCGTGAACTTGGGGTGGATCTCACCCGGGTTTCCGGTAGCGGGCCCAAAGGCCGCATCCTGAAAGACGATGTACAGAACTTCGTCAAGAGTTCACTGCGGGGGGGGCAGCCGGGCAGAGTAGCGGGTTCCGCATTTGAGATGCCGGTCGGGCCCGAGGTCGACTACGGCAAGTTTGGCGAGATCGAGACCCGGCCTTTGGGA
>CBDVCD010000221.1:0-6162 GCA_965372385.1 uncultured Gammaproteobacteria bacterium
GAAAGTGGCGGAATTGGTAGACGCGCTGGATTTAGGTTCCAGTGGGGCAACCCGTAGGAGTTCGAGTCTCCTCTTTCGCACCATTTTTCTGGATTGGCTCCAGTACTATACCCATCACGGATAGGTTTTCCCGAGGAAGGGTGCGTCATCCTTGCTCCGTGGCAAGGCGCGATGACGCGTAATAGTCAGTCTATTGCAAGGAATCGCAACGCCGCCACGAGGCGAGGAGGGCGTGCGATTTCCGGGGAAACCTATCCATGATGGGTATATTTTCCATATGTTCAATAATTGACCGCCGACGGTGGTCGGCACAGTCAGGAGAGAAATAGATGCAAGTTTCGGTGGAATCGGGTGACGGGCTTGAGCGGCGCATGACCGTGGAACTGCCAGCTAACAAGATTGAGGAGGCAGTGAGCAAACGCCTGAAACAGATCGGCCGGACCGCCAAAATGGATGGATTTCGTCCTGGCAAGGTGCCCATGAACATACTGCGCCGTCAATATGGCGGTCAGGTCCTGCAAGAGGTCTATGGACAGATGATCGAAAGCAGTTATCAGGAGGCCTTAAACCAGGAGAAGCTTCATCCCGCTGGTTTACCCAAAATTGAGCCCAAGGTGTCAGACGCAGAAGGTGTTTTCAGCTACATCGCGACCCTGGAGGTAATGCCCGAAGTTGGGCAGGTGAAAGCAGAGGGGACCATCAGCCGGCCAGTGGCGGAGATTACCGATGAGGATGTGGCCGAGATGATTGAAAAGCTGCGTAAGCAGCGCACCAGCTGGAGTGCCGTGGACAGGGCGGCCGCGGAGGGGGATCAGGTCAAGATCAATTTCAAGGGCTTGATGGAGGGTGAGGCCTTCGAGGGTGGCACCGCCAGTGATGTGCCGCTGGTGTTGGGTTCCAAGCGGATGATTGAGGGATTTGAAACAGGCCTGGTGGGTGTGGTCAAGGAAGAGAAACGCAGTTTGGAGCTCAAATTCCCTGAAGATTACCGGGTGGAAGAGCTGGCCGGAAAGCCGGTAACGTTCGAGGTGGAGGTCAACGAGGTCGCGGAAGAGATGCTGCCAGAAATGGATGACACCTTTGCCAATGAATTTGGTGCCAGCGAGGGTGTGGATAAGCTGAAGGACGACATTCGCGAAAATATGCAGCGTGAACTGGAGCAGCGCATCAAGACCAAGGTCAAGAATCAGGCCATGGAGCTTATTGTCAGCAGCAACAGCCTCGAGATCCCCGTGGCGTTGGTTGATGAGGAGGTCAATGCTCTGCGCAAGCAGACGCGCAGTCAATTGCGGGAAGGGTCTGGCTCAATCGAGCTGCCAAGCAGCATGTTTGAGGAGCAGGCCAAGCGGCGGGTGACCCTGGGACTGCTGATTACTGAGGCGATCAAACAGAACAAGATTGAGCTGGACACTGAGCGGGTACGTAGCGCTATAGAGGAGTATGCGGCAAGCTATGAAGATCCGGAAGAGGTGATCAAGCACTACTATACCGATAGGTCTCAGCTGACAGCGGTGCAGAATCTGGTACTGGAAGAGCAGGTAGTGGACTGGGTACTTGAACAGGTTGAGGTCGCGGACGAACCGACCAGCTTCAGCGAACTCACCGCGGAGGGTTGAGAAGCAGGCAGCTAAGGTCGTCCAGGAAATAATGGATAGTAACCCGACACCGGGATGAATCAGGGCCTGGATGGCAATAAGTCATTGAAAAGAAAGGAATCGAAAGATTTGTAATTTCAAGCCCCTTTCCGCGAACATAACAGGGATAGGGGCTGATGGAGATTGCCTTAAGGTGATCACCAGCTTTGCACGGATCTACTAGTCGTAGGCACTTTACCTGTGTCATGATCAGGTCTGAGATAATAAAATATTTCCTAAAGGAAACAGAAGTTATGACCGATATCGAACATATGGGGGAA
This sequence comes from uncultured Gammaproteobacteria bacterium, assembly GCA_965372385.1. GTDB lineage: Bacteria > Pseudomonadota > Gammaproteobacteria > Chromatiales > Chromatiaceae > JASJBU01. Next base: position 1,916 of record CBDVCD010000221.1, read on the forward strand.
TTAGACGCACAAAACCTTGGGCTCGTGCCCATCGTTATCGAGCAGACTGCGCGTGGTGAGCGCTCATTCGATATCTATTCCCGCTTGCTCAAGGAGCGCGTGATCTTCCTGGTCGGGCCAGTCGAGGATCAGATGGCTAACCTGGTAGTCGCCCAGCTGCTGTTTCTTGAATCGGAAAATCCAGACAAGGATATTCATCTCTACATCAACACGCCTGGGGGTTCTGTAACCGCGGGTTTGTCTATCTATGACACCATGCAGTTCGTACGTCCGGATGTGAGCACCATGTGTATCGGCCAGGCAGCCAGTATGGGGGCGTTGCTCCTGACTGGCGGTGCAAAAGGGAAACGTTACTGCCAGCCTAACTCACGCATGATGATCCACCAGCCGCTGGGTGGTTTTCAGGGTCAGGCTACGGATATCGAGATCCATGCTAAGGAGATCCTGCTGTTGCGTGAACGGTTGAATACCATCATGTCCCGGCATACCGGCCAAACCCTGGAGACCATTGCGAGGGACACGGAGCGGGATAATTTCATGGGTGGCGAAGATTCGGTTGCTTATGGTCTGATTGACAAGGTACTGACCAGCAGAACCAGCGAATCCAAGGCAAAACCTTGAGTGATGAGAGGTTGATTCCAAGTGACATGGCACCATACTCTAGCCGCAGCAGTGCGAGAGGAATCTTGCCATCTGGTTACAGTTAGATATGATTGAACAAGGGCTGAGATTCTCGCAGGAGAGACTAGCATGAGCAATGATAAACACGGTAAGGGTGACGACGGCAAACTGCTGTACTGCTCTTTTTGCGGTAAAAGCCAGCACGAAGTGCGTAAACTGATTGCCGGACCCTCGGTTTTTATCTGTGACGAGTGCGTCGAACTCTGCAATGACATCATCCGCGAGGAGATGCAGGAGTCGAGTGATGCCGGCGCCGGCGGCCTGCCAAAGCCACACGAGATCAACAATACCTTGGATCAGTACGTTATCGGTCAGTCCCAGGCGAAGAAGGTCCTTTCGGTAGCCGTCTACAACCACTACAAGCGGTTGGAGAGTATCGGTAAGAAGAGCGACGTCGAGCTCGCCAAATCCAACATTCTCTTGATCGGTCCAACCGGCTCGGGCAAGACCCTGCTGGCTGAGACCCTGGCGCGGCTGCTGAATGTGCCCTTCACTATCGCCGATGCCACTACCCTGACCGAGGCCGGTTATGTGGGTGAGGATGTGGAAAACATCATCCAGAAACTGCTGCAGAAGTGCGATTACGATGTTGAAAAGGCCCAGACCGGCATTGTCTACATCGACGAGATCGACAAGATCTCGCGTAAGTCCGACAACCCCTCCATTACCCGTGATGTCTCGGGTGAAGGTGTACAGCAGGCTCTGTTGAAGCTGATCGAAGGGACTGTGGCCTCGGTGCCGCCGCAGGGTGGGCGAAAACATCCCCAGCAGGAGTTTCTGCAGGTCGACACCTCCAATATTTTATTCATCGTGGGTGGCGCCTTTTCTGGCTTGGAGAAGGTGATCAAAGACCGATCAGAGAAGGGTGGTATTGGCTTCTCGGCTGAGGTGAAAAGCAAGGATGACAGCCGCTCTATTGGTGAGATCATCATTGGTGTGGAGCCTGAGGATCTGATCAAGTATGGCCTGATTCCCGAGTTCGTCGGTCGGCTGCCGGTGGTGGCTACCCTGCAGGAACTGGATGAAGATTCATTGGTGCAGATCCTCACTGAGCCGAAGAACGCCCTGACCAAGCAATACAGCCGTCTGTTCGAGATGGAGGGATGCGAGCTGGAGATCAGCGGAGACGGCCTGCGCGCCATTGCCCGTAAGGCCATGGCGCGTAAGACGGGTGCCCGGGGACTGCGTACCATCCTGGAGCAGGTTCTGCTCGATACCATGTATGATCTGCCATCCATGGAGGAGGTCACCAAGGTGGTGGTGGATGAGTCGGTTATCTTGGGTAAGGCCGAGCCGCTGATGCTGTTCGAGAGTGGAAAAAAGCAGATAGCTGCTTCAGATTAACCGAATTTGGTTTTTTTATGTTTAAAAAAGGCAGGGCTTGAAGTTATCAGGTCCTGCCCCAATCCTTATCCATTGAAGACCTGGAAACGCCTGAACAAGATCGGGTGATTTCTCTTCCCTTTTCCTACGCCTGGAATGAAAAATAACCGGTTTGAGGGCTTCCTCTGGCCGGATGAAGCGCCTTTTTGAGGAATAGATACTATGGGCCAAGAAGATAAGAAGACCGGAATGATCGTGGATCCGCTGAATGTGGTCCCTGTCCTGCCACTGCGGGATGTGGTGGTCTACCCGCACATGGTGATTCCGCTGTTTGTGGGACGTGACAAGTCGATCCAGGCGCTGGACGCGGCGATGCAGAGCAACAAGCAGATTCTCCTGGCCGCCCAGAAGAGCGCGGATGTGGATGATCCGGATACCGGGGATATGTATGGGATTGGCACCCTGGCCAATATCCTCCAGTTGCTGAAACTGCCGGACGGAACGGTCAAGGTGCTGGTTGAGGGTGGCGAACGGGCCAGCATTATTCAGTTCGTCGATACGGAAGAGTATTTCACCGCCCAGCTGAAAACCCTGAATGACACCATGGATCTGGATGATCGGGAAACCGAGGTGTTGATGCGTTCCGCCAGCAATCTATTCGATCAGTATGTCAAACTGAACAAAAAGGTCCCCCCCGAGGTATTGACCTCGCTCTCCAGTATCGACGAACCCAGTCGCCTGGCGGATACCATTGCGGCACATATGTCGTTGAAGCTGGAAGAGAAACAGCAGGTTTTGGAGATGCCCAACGTGCGTGAGCGGATCGAGCACCTGATGGGGTTGATGGAGGGGGAAAACGATATTCTGCAGATGGAAAAGCGCATCCGGGGCCGGGTCAAACGGCAGATGGAAAAGAATCAGCGCGAATACTATCTGAACGAGCAGATGAAGGCGATTCAGAAGGAGCTGGGCGACATGGACGAAGCGCCCAACGAAATCGAGGATCTAGCGAAAAAAATCGAGACCGTCGGTATGACCAAGGAGGCCAAGGACAAGTCCGAAACGGAATTGAGTAAATTGAAACTGATGTCGCCCATGTCGGCGGAAGCCACGGTGGTGCGCAACTATATCGACACCCTGGTCGGTCTGCCATGGAAGAAGCGGTCCAAGATTCGTAATGACATTGGTGCTGCTGAGACCGTCCTGAATGAGGACCACTATGGTCTGAATAAGGTCAAGGAACGCATCCTGGAATACCTGGCGGTGCAGCAGCGGGTGCGCAAACTGAAGGGTCCCATCCTCTGTCTGGTGGGACCGCCGGGTGTGGGCAAGACCTCACTGGGCCAGTCAATCGCCCGTGCCACCAACCGCAAATTTACCCGCATGGCCCTGGGTGGGGTGCGCGACGAGGCGGAGATTCGCGGTCACCGACGTACCTATATCGGCGCCCTGCCGGGCAAGATTATCAATAATCTGAGCAAGGTAAAGACCCGCAACCCCTTGTTTCTGCTAGATGAAATCGACAAGATGGCAATGGATTTCCGGGGTGATCCGGCCTCGGCCCTGCTCGAGGTGCTGGATCCGGAACAGAACCACACCTTCAATGATCACTATCTCGAGGTCGATTTCGATCTCTCCGAGGTGATGTTCGTGGCCACCGCAAACACGCTGAATATTCCTCCGGCATTGCTGGACCGCATGGAGGTGATTCGCCTATCTGGCTACACCGAGGACGAGAAGGTCAACATTGCCGAGCGCTATCTGGTAAAGAAACAGATGGAAAACAATGGCCTGAAGCCGAATGAGGTGACCATCCGGGAGGCGGCCCTACGCGATATCGTACGTTATTACACCCGTGAGGCCGGGGTGCGCAACCTGGAACGGGAGATTGCCAAGATCTGCCGCAAGGTGGTGAAAGATATCCTGCTCAAGCAACCCAAAGGCAACATTATCGTCACCCCCAAGCGACTCGAATATTATCTGGGTGTGCAGCGTTTTCGTTATGGCCGTGCGGAGGAGCATGATCAGATTGGTCAGGTTACCGGGCTGGCCTGGACTGAGGCGGGTGGTGAACTGCTGACTATCGAGGCCGCGTTGATGCCTGGCAAGGGCCGTCTCAGCCATACCGGCCAGCTGGGCGAGGTGATGCAGGAGTCTATACAGGCGGCGATGACGGTGGTGCGCAGTCGTGCCGAGTCGATGGGTCTGGACGATGACTTTCACGAGAAATGTGATGTCCACAT
>CBDVCD010000222.1:0-6145 GCA_965372385.1 uncultured Gammaproteobacteria bacterium
AACATAATTTCAACTCGTTAACAGTAGAATGGAGCGGTCAACTGAGGAATCTAGGGTCAAGGTTGTATTGATGGATTCAGGCAAGAAATCGCAGACGAGTGATCGCGGCAGGCTGAGATCAGCAGCTATCACGAACTGGGCCGCAGCAGGTGGATATTATTCCCCCGCTGGCGAGCCGACATCAGGGCCTCCGCATCACTGGCGCTCATCGGCCGGCCCAGCTTGAAACCCTGGGCATATTCGCACCGGCGCTCGGTGGCGATATCCAGCTGGACCCGGGTTTCGATCCCTTCGGCCACGATCTCCAGATCCAGGGCATGGGCCAGATCAATCATGTTGCGCAGAATCGCCTCCGCGACCGGATCCTCCCCGACAGCCGCCAGAAACGACCGGTCGATCTTGAGGACGTCGATGGAGAAATCCCGCAGATAGGCCATGGATGAGTAGCCGGTGCCAAAGTCGTCGATAGCCAGTCTGACCCCCAGGCTCTTCAACTGCACCAGAAGCCTTTGGGTCACCTGGTTATTCTGCATCAGGCAGGATTCGGTCAATTCGAGTTCGAGTTCCGCGGGAAGCATCCCATAATCCGTCAGCAGATCGGCAATCTCACTAAAGATCCGGCGTTGATGCATGTGAGAGGTCGAGATGTTGATCGCCATCCGCCCCGGCTTTAGCCCTTGCTTCTTCCATGCGGCATGTTGCTCGCAGGCCGCCTGGAAGACCCAGTTGTCGATCTCCTCGATCAGGCCGGTGGATTCGGCCACGGGGATAAAGTAATCCGGCGGCAGCAAGCCCTTCTCCGGATGTGTCCATCTGATCAATGCCTCAAAGCCGACGAGCCGGTTGGTCGCCAGCTCCCACTGAGGCTGGTAATGGAGCACGAAATCCCCATTGGTCAACGCACTACGCAAGGCATGCTCGATCTCATAGCGCAAGGCGGCGGCCTGATTCAATTCATCCGTGTTGAACTTATAGGTGTTTTTCCCCGACTCCTTGGCGTGATACATGGCGATATCGGCCTTACGCAGCAGCTCTTCCGCATCCGTGCCGTCCATGGGAGAGATCGCAATACCCACACTGGCGGAGAGCACGATGGTGTTGCCATACACCAGAAATGGCTGATTGAGGGAGTGGACGATCTTGCTGGCAACATGGTTGGCGACATCCATGGCGTTCTCGCTGCTCTGGATATTATCCAAAATCACCACGAACTCGTCCCCGGAGAGCCGGCTGACGGTATCGTCATCCCGGACACACTCCACAATCCGCTTACCCGCGATCATGAGCAGCCGATCACCCGACGGCCGACCCTGGATGTCATTGACCGATTTGAACTTATCCAGATCAATGAACATCACCACCACAAACTGCTCATTGCGGGAGGCGTGTACCTCTGCCTGTTGCAGACGGTCCACCAGCAGGGTCCGGTTGGGTAATCCGGTCAACTGATCGAAGTTCGCCTGATGATCCAGCTGCCTGCCCTGTTTCTTGATCCGCGCATTGGCCGCCCGAATCCGTTCGAAATACTCGCTACGCTGGCGTTCATAGCCCAACAGTTTGTAGGCGACGAGCAGGGCAATGAGCAGTGATCCGATGATCAATCCAATCGAGGTACGCCGAAAACCGGTCTGTTGCGCCATCATCCTTTGACGGAGTTTGCTTGCGATATCATCCAGCTCCAACAGAACAAGCTTGAAGAGTTCATCAAAACGCTGATCGATCTCAGAGCCGGGCTTGGCCGCCGAGAACAGCTCATAGCGTTGAGTGGTGATCTCTCTGAACTGCACGATGGCCTTTCTGACAGACTGGATGGAGCTGCGCAGCCCAGGGTCCGTCAATGGCAGAAAAACCACGTTCCCTTTGCTGCCGCCCTCCATCATGGCACTGGCATACCAGTCCGCCCGATCCAGATGTGACCAGACCTCTTCGATGGTGGCGTGGGGATCCCCCGAGATTATCTCTTCAAACCAGAGATGGGCCATGGTGGTCTCCAGCTTGACCTCCATCGCCGCATCCAGGGTAGGGGTGTAGTGGGAGATCAGACGATTACTGGAGTAGACCAGATAGCCCATCACACTGATAACGGCAACGATTGTGCCGATAGTAACAATCAACAGTTTGTGTGATAGGTATTTATTGGCACCCACGAACATCCGGGTTCTCTGCGTATCTCTAAGTCAGTTAGCGCCTAGAAACGCCTCTCCCCAGGGTGTTTCTTGCACATCTGCTCTCTATGGGCCTGCGCCAGATTAGCTGCAACCATTTCTGGTCGGAAACTAGGTTAGCGGAGTACAAACACAATCCGCAACATAAGAACACAATTCCTGCCAGCGCGCATTGAATTAAATCAATTGCATGCTGTAAAACCGTTCATAAAACGCTCAACGACCACTTGATTTAAGTATAGCTTTATGGATCTCCATCACCACCAACACCGTTGTCGCCATGAGGAGTAATGTACTCCAGAGCTGGAGCGACACTGGCTGAATGCGTAGCACATCGCTGAGCCAGGGAGTATACATGGCGCCGATATGTACCAGCTGGGCGATCACCGTGCCGAACAGCAGCAGGGGATTTCTCAGCGGATTGTGGCGAAACGCCGAAAGGGTTTCGGAGCGGCTGTTGAAGACATGGATATTCTCGAACAGCACCATCAACAGCAGAGTCCCGTTTCGCGCCTCAGCCTCGCTGTAACCCGACTCGATCAGCCACTGGAAAACCAGAAACGCGACGATACCGATTACCAGGGCCGAGAGTATCACCCGCTCCACCATCAGCCGGTTGAAGATCGATTCCTGGGGTGACCGGGGCGCCTGGTTCAGTTCGTTCCCCTCCCCCGGCTCGAAGGCCAGGGCCACATCCTGGATACCGTTGGTCACCAGATTGAGCCAGAGCAGCTGTACCGCCAGCAGGGGCAGGGGCAGTCCCGTCAACAACGCCAGGGTGAAGAGCACCAGTTCCGCCGCCCCGGTGGAGATCAGCAGAAAGATCACCTTGCGCACATTGGCATAGGCGATACGCCCCTCCTCCACGCCGGCCACGATGGAGGAGAAGTTGTCGTCGGTAATGATCAGCGCCGCAGTCTCCCGCGCCACATCGGTGCCGCTACGGCCCATCGCCACCCCGACCTGGGCGGCGCGCAGGGCCGGCGCGTCATTGGCCCCGTCGCCACTGACCGCGACAAAGTGGCCATTGCGCTGCAGGGCCTGCACGATATCCAACTTTTGCTGTGGCTCCACCCGGGCGAACACCTGAGCCCGCGCGACCAGCTGTTGCATCTCAGTCTCGTCCCTGGCCTGCTTCAGCTCCGGGCCACTGATCACCTGGCCGGGATCGTTCACCAGCTCCAGTTCGGCGGCGATGGCCAGTGCCGTGGTGGGGTGGTCGCCAGTCACCATGCCCACCTGGATACCCGCCTGGCGGCAGGCGGCAACCGCGGCTTTCGCCTCGGGCCGCAGGGGATCGATCATCCCCACCAGGCCAAGCAGGGTCAGCTCCGTCAGATGTTCCTCCGAAAAGACCTGGCTCGGCGCCAGCTTCACCGGTCCGGCGGCCAGGGCGATCACCCGGTAGCCCCGGCTGGCCAGCTTAAAGGCCTGCTCCTCCAGCAGCACGGGATCGAGCTGGACCTCAGCGCCCGGTGCCGCCATGGTGCGGCAGAGCGGCAGCATCTTCTCCAGCGCCCCCTTCACGAAGGCCCACTGCGAACCAGACACCTGGTTCAGGCTGGCGGCGAAACGGCGTTCCGACTCGAAGGGGATCTCCGCCAGCTGCGGATAGGCGTTCTCGGTTTCGCTCTGCACGAAGCCGGCCTTGTAGGCCATCACCAGCAAGGCCACATCCACCGCATCCCCATGAGAGACCCAGCCCTGGTCGCGGTGACCCAGGAATCCCTCGTTGGCCAGCACCGCCGCCCGGCAGAACCGTCCGAGCAGCTCCCGGTCCTCCGGCGTCAGGGTCCCATGAGGGGTGACGATGGCTCCGCTCGGCTGCAGGCTGCCGCCGGTCACCTCCCACTCGCTGCTGGCGGGAAAAGCAAGCAGGCGGGCAGTGAGCTGGTTCTGGGTCAGGGTGCCGGTCTTGTCGGTGGCAATGTAGGTACAGGAACCCAGGGCCTCCACCGCCACCAGCCGACGTACGATCACATTCCGCCTGGCCATGCGCTTCATCCCGATGGCCAGGGCCACAGTGAGGGCCACCGGCAGTCCTTCGGGGATGACGGAGACCGCCAGCGCCACCGCCAGCAGGAAGATCTCATCCAGCGGCATGCCCCGGCTCAGGGCCACTCCCGCCATCAGTAGGGCTGCGAGGCCGACCAGCAGCGCCACTCTATGGGTAAAGCGCTCCATACGCAGCTGCAGCGGTGCCTTGGCGGCGGGCCTGTTCAGCACGGCCGCGGCGATGCGCCCCAGCTCGGTAGCCAGACCGGTACCCACCACCAGACCCCGGCCCCGCCCACGGCTGACCAGGGTCCCGGCATAGGCCATGTTGATCCTGTCTCCCAGGGCGCTCTCCAGGCCGATAATTCGCTGCGCATCCTTCAGCACGACCAGGGACTCACCGGTAAGCAGGGATTCATCCACCTCCAGATCGTTACTGTTGAGCAGGCGCAGATCCGCCGGCACCCGGTCGCCGGACTCCAGCAGCACGATATCTCCGGGTACCAGCTCCTCCGCATCGATCTCGTAGGCATCCCCCGCCCGCATAATGCGGCTGTTGGTCTTCACCAACTGCTGCAGGGCGGAGGCGGCCTGCTGCGCGGAATACTCCTGAACCGTGCCGATGATGGCGTTTACCAGCAGCACAGCGGCGATAAAGCCGGCGTCCGACCACTCCTGAATCAGCAGGGAGACCAGCGCGGCCACCCCCAGCACATAGATCAGGGGACTGAGAAACTGATGCAGAAAGACCTGTAGAACACCCGGCGGCCTGCTGCGCGGCAGTGCGTTAGGACCATATTTTTCCAGGCGGACCTTGGCCTCATGTTGACTCAGACCATGCACCGACGCCGCCAGACCAGCGAGCACGGCATCGGCATTCAGATGGTGAAAGAGTTCACGGGTGCGTTCATCATCGATCATGTCGCCCACCAATCTTGTCAGAGAAAATGTTCCTATATCCTATAATTATTATTAGGAGGATGGGAGGGAATCCAAGCTCGGGAGTGAAGCTCTACACGTCGAAATAGAAAATTCTAATGGGTGTAACGGTTTCATCCTTCCTGAGTTAGTTGTAAGCAGTAAAAGAGGAGGGACGCTCATGAAGAAGTCACTACTAATCCTACTTGTCACTATGCTCTGTACCAGCCCGGCTTGGTCCTATGATCAGGAGTTGGCGGCGAGTTATCAAGAGTATTTCCAATCCATTGCGGGCAAGGCAACGCCTAAGGCATTGCAGATGATCCCAACCAAGGCATTCGTCGAGGCAGTGAAAAAGGGCGAGAAGCTGTTTGTCATCGACATTCGTACACCCGCTGAGACTGGCTTGATCGGCATGACGCTCCCGGGGAGCATTGCCATCCCGATGAATCAGCTCTTCAAGCCGGAAAACCTGGCCAGGATCCCGATGGATCAAAAGGTGGTTATCGTATGCAAGGGCGGCCACCGGTCCATGGCGGTTGCCACCGGTTTGCGGCATATCGGTTTCAAGAAAATATTTGTTTTGAAACTGGGCACCGCGGACCTGGCTAAATATCTGTCACCCAAGACAGCCTACTGAGGCTGAGGCTCCCTGTGTTCCCACGCAGGGAGTCGCGGGGACACACCGACCCTCCGATACTTAATTTCTCAAGTTTCGGAGTTCAAACGTAGCACGGAGATTAGGTAACAAGGCGTGGCAACAGGGTTGTCAGAAACGACTCCCCGCGCAAATTATGCAGGCTCTGACCCCAACAATGGCGTTGTCGGGGTTGTTTGGCTAAGTACTCTTATGAAAGGACTGGTTATGGCTTAAAACCTACCCCAACATAAAGGCCAGGACTGAAACGAACCAGGCCAAGGCCGCGACCATGACTAATGAATCAATATTACAGTATTTTAAGAGCTTATCTTTCATCTTCATCCCCACTACGCTAAACGGCAACGAGTAGTTTTATTGAGCCACGGTTTGACTGACCGGGCATTGATAATTGTCAATCCGAGGGGAA
>CBDVCD010000223.1:0-6136 GCA_965372385.1 uncultured Gammaproteobacteria bacterium
TCTGTCTATCAAAAGCATAGTTCAGACCAACACTTAACGCAGACATAGCCTAAAAGATTACGATTAGCCGCTATGGAAAATCCCGAAATTTACCCCCGCTTGGTAGAGCCGCGCATCAATGAGGCGCTGGCCGATACCCCTGTTGTCTTGATCCATGGGCCGCGTCAGTGCGGCAAGACAACACTGGCGCGAATGGTGGGTGAGGTGAGGGGCTATGCGTACTTCAGCTTCGATGATGATGTGGTACTCGCCGCTGCTCAGGCAGACCCTGTAGGCTTTATCGGGGATCTGCCGGAGCGGACTATTCTCGATGAGGTGCAGCGGGTCCCCGAACTATTCACTGCTCTCAAAGCTGCTGTGGACCGTGACCGTACACCAGGCCGGTTTCTGCTCACCGGTTCCGCCAACGTGTTGTTGGTGCCGAAACTTGCCGATTCCCTGGCCGGTCGAATGGAGATCCTGCGGCTGCATCCGTTGGCCCAGGTGGAGCTGACGGGGAAGCCGTCCGCTTTTCTGGACAGGCTATTCGGGGCGGGATTTAAAATTGGCGCATGGCAACGCCTGCGGGAGGAACTGCCCAAACGGATCGTCGCCGGCGGCTATCCAGCGGCACTTGCGCGTGGTGCCTCGCGGCGACGGGTAGTATGGTACCGTGATTACATCGAAACACTGGTGCAACGCGACGTGCGGGATCTGGCGCGCATCCGTTTATTGGATGCACTACCGCGCCTGCTGATGTTGGCAGCCGGACAAACCGCCCGGCTGCTCAACGTGACCGATCTGGCGGCGCCCTTCCAGCTAAGCCGACCGACAATCCGCGATTACGTTACTCTACTGACGCGCGTGTTCCTGCTGGATGAGCTACCGTCCTGGCATAGCAACCGCTTGCGCCGCCTGATCAAGACACCGAAGCTGCATCTGGGCGATACCGGTCTTGCCTGCGCCTTACTTGGGGTGGATGCAGCGGCGCTGCAAATAGATCGTGAACTGCTGGGTCAGTTACTGGAGACCTTCATTTTTCAGGAATTGCGCCGTCAGGCAAGCTGGCAGGAAGCCCTTGTCACGTTTTATCACTTCCGCGACAAGGATGGTGCGGAGGTGGATGTCGTGCTCGAAATGAGTGGCCAGCGTGTGGCGGGTATCGAGGTCAAGGCTGCGGCCACGGTAAAGGCCTCTGACTTCCGTGGACTGCGTAAACTTAAGCAGGCGGCAGGCAAGCGATTTGCAGGGGGCGTAGTGTTGTACGATGGCGAAACCACGGTGCCCTTTGGTGATGATCTGTACGCAGTTCCGATCCGTTGCCTCTGGGAGAGATGATGTGGGTCCAGCGAGATATGAATCTGCAATGGAAATGAAGTTACTGGGATATAGATAGTGAATGACCATGAGCTTACTCCCTATCAAAGCCAGTTTTTTGCCTGGGAACTCACACGCCGTGCATCGAGTGACTCGGTTGAATCCCTGGGTTCCACCCTTGTTGATGCTCAGGTTGATTTGAACCCCCACCAAGTCGAGGCAGCGCTATTCGCATGTCAGAATCCGCTATCACGAGGCGTTATTCTGGCCGACGAGGTGGGGCTGGGGAAGACCATTGAAGCGGGGCTGGTGATTGCCCAGCACTGGGCTGAGCGAAAGCGCCGAATTCTCATCATCGTACCGGCTAATCTGCGCAAGCAGTGGCATCAGGAGTTACAGGATAAGTTTTCACTGGATGGGTTGATTCTCGAAGCCAAGAACTACAAGCAGCTCAAAAAACAGGGGTCTGCCAACCCTTTTTTCCGCACGGATAAGCCAGTCATCTGCTCCTATCAATTCGCCAAGTCCAAGATCGATGACGTACGCATCGTGCCTTGGGATATGGTGGTCTTCGATGAGGCACACCGGCTGCGTAACGTATACAAGTCTAGTAATGTCATCGCCAAGGCCCTGAAGGAAGCACTGAACGGTGTCCATTCCAAGGTGCTACTTACGGCCACACCGCTGCAAAATTCCCTGCTGGAACTCTTCGGATTGGTCAGTATCATTGATGAGCGTGTGTTCGGTGATCTGGACAGTTTTCGCCGGCAGTTCGCAACCATCAATCAGGAGGAAACCTACAATCGCCTGCGTAGCCGCATTGCACCTCTGTGTAAGCGCACCCTGCGGCAACAGGTGGCCCACACCATCGCCTATACCAAGCGTATTTCCATCGTGCAGCAATTTACCCCCAGCGACGATGAGCAGGCCCTGCGCTCCCTGGTAGCTGATTATCTGCGCCGCCCCGATCTCAAGGCCCTGCCCAACAGTCAACGGCAGTTGATCTCCCTGGTGCTGTGGAAGTTGTTGGCCTCGTCCACCCACGCCATCGGTGGGGCACTCGGTACCATGGCAACCCGGTTGGAAAAATTGCTGGAAAAGGCCGGCGCGGCAGCCAATCTTGTCGAAGTACTGGATAAGGATTATGAGGCCCTTGATGAGGAGGCCGAGGAATGGGGAACCGAAGCGGCGGAAGACCTGCTTGATAAAACAGACCAGGAGGCAATTGGTAACGAAATCTCCGAATTGCGTCGCTACGAGGCCATGGCGACGGGTATTCGCGACAACGCGAAAGGCAAGGCGTTGCTCACCGCGTTGGATAGAGCCTTCAAGGAGCTGGATAAGCTTAATGCACCACATAAGGCGCTAATCTTTACCGAATCCCGCCGGACCCAGGACTATCTCCTTTCCCTGCTTAAAGAGACGCCCTATGGCGATGGCATTGTGCTGTTCAATGGCACTAACAATAGCAAGGAAGCCCAGCAGATTTACAGGGCATGGCTGGAGAAGCACTTTGGCACCGATCGCATCAGCGGCTCCAAGACTGCTGATACCCGTGCGGCGTTAGTCGAGCACTTCCGCGATAAGGGCAAAGTCATGATCGCCACCGAGGCCGGAGCCGAAGGCATCAACCTGCAATTTTGCTCGCTGGTCATTAATTATGACCTGCCCTGGAATCCGCAACGCGTGGAGCAGCGCATCGGTCGTTGCCATCGTTATGGGCAGAAATTCGATGTGGTGGTGGTCAACTTCATTGATCTCAGCAACGAAGCAGACCGTCGTGTCTATGAACTCCTGGATCAGAAATTTCAGCTCTTTAGCGGTGTATTTGGAGCCAGTGACGAAGTGCTTGGGGCCATCGGTTCCGGCGTGGATTTCGAGAGACGCATCACTGAAATCTACCAGCGCTGCCGTGATACCGAGACAATCCGCGAAAGCTTCGAGCAGCTTCAGCTCGACCTGGCCGGCGAGATCAATGAGGCCATGGTCAAGACCCGTGACATCCTGTTCGAGCATTTCGACGAACAGGTGCTGGAGAAGATCCGCACGGACAGCATCGATACCCGCGATCGCTACGAGCGCATGTTCATGGACCTCACGCGGATGGAACTGAATGGCCACGCGGTTTTTGACCGTGATAACGGCTTTACTCTCAACTCGTTGCCCAGCTCGGTGCTACAAGGCCAGGTACCGCTGGGTCGCTACGAGTTGCCCCGACGCTCGGGTGAAGCCCACCTCTACCGCCTCGGCCATCCGCTGGGTGAATTTCTTGTGAAACAGGCCAAGTCACGCCGGTTGCTGCCCGCCAGGCTGGTCTTTGATTACAAAGCCTATCGAAAGCGCCTTACCACACTTGAACCCATTCGCGGTGCAAAAGGCTGGCTTGCGGTCGAGTTACTGACCATCGACTCCCTTGGCGGCAGGGAACAACATATGATTGTATCCGCTATCACTGATGACGGGCGCCTGCTGCCGGAGGATGACCCGAAGAAACTGCTGCGCTTGCCGGTATGCAAACAGGCTGAACTCGACGTTGCACCGGCCGAAAACTCACTTTTGCAGTCTGACCTAACCGAACGTAAGAACCGCCTGGCCGAGCAGATAAACTGCCGCAACCTAAGCTACTTCGGGCAAGAGGTAGAAAAGCTCGACGCCTGGGCTGATGACCTCAAGGTTGGTCTAGAGCAGGAGATCAAAGAGATCGACCGTCATATCAAGGAAGTGCGGCGCACTGCGGCAACCGCTCCCACGTTGGAGGAAAAACTGCACTGGCAGAAGCAGCAGCGGGAACTGGAGCAAAAGCGTAACAAGCTGCGGCGGGAACTGTTTGACCGGCAGGATGAGGTGGAGGAGAAGCGCAATGTACTGATCGGCGAGCTGGAGGTGCAGCTAAAACAGAAAGCAGAGGAACGGAGATTGTTCGAGGTTGAATGGGAACTTCTATAGTAGGTTATTATGCGAGACATCGTTGACAGCACCATAAAGATAGAGGGGTCGGAAAAATGGCAAGCGGAGAACTGCTCAGACAGTTGATCAATACGGGAGTTCGTGGAAATACGGCTGGCTTCCGTGCGGCTTCAGAAGCTGTAATCAGGGAAGAGCGGCAGAAAAAGCACCACCTCTTGGCCAATGATCTGGAGCGTCTGCTGTACGGTGAATATTCAACCTCTGAAACATGTGCTCGTAGAACAACAACATTTTCTGAGCTGCCAAAGAACAAGGACAATGACCTTGCCTTGCTGGAAGAGCGTTCGGTCATCCGCGAGGAGAAAGATATTATTCTTTCTGATGTGGCTCAGTCGGCACTGAATGAAATCATCATGGAACGCAATTGTGCTGATGTATTGCGTTCCTACGGTTTGCAAGCGGGATGAGTAGATCAATTGCGTGATACAGGTAATGGTCGGAATGTATGGGAATTTGCAGGGCATTGCGGATAAGACGTTACAGGAGATTGAGGGGCTGGATCTCCAATTATTGGGAGCAAACGATGCGCCAACAAATTGAATTAGCCACTGACGACGACGAACGAGACCATAATGGTTAACCAAGAATCTTATTTCACCCGTGGCTCAGAATGGCGCCAATGGGATTTGCATATTCATACGCCCGCATCATTTGAGTGGAAAGGTGGGAAGCGTTTTACTCAAATGACAGAGGGAGAAAAGACAGAGTCCGTAGATGAGATGATTGTCGCCCTAAATAAGGCCGAACCAACAGTGTTCGTCCTAATGGATTACTGGAATTTTGATGGTTGGTTTGCGTTGAAGAAAAGACTCTCAGAAAAAGGCGCACCGAAGCTGAATAAAATTGTCTTTCCTGGAATTGAACTTAGGTTGGTTTCGCCTACAACCTATCGTCTGAATGCCCACGTAATTTTTTCTGATGATGTATCGGATCAAGACTTGCTTAATTTCATGGGAAAACTTGAAGTGGCACTGATTGATCAGCCGCTCTCTAATGAGTGCTTAATTCGACTTGCAAGAGAAAAAGTGGGTGAGGATAAGCTGAAAAAAATAGGATTTAAGGTGTCCGGTGTGGCTACTGATGATGAACTTGCATTATTGGCAGGCTCGAAGATCGCTGAAATTGTCGTCGACAAATACAAAGAAGCAATAAACAAGGTGCCCAAGGGGAAAGCCATTGGATTCATGCCATGGGACACAAACGATGGATTGGCAGAAGCAGATTGGGAAACACATTATTCATATGTAATAGGACTGCTGAACTCATCACCAATATTTGAAACCCGGCGCCAAGAGCTTTGGGCGGCTTTCACTGGAGTTAAGACCGATAAGAACAAAGAATGGTTTCAGTCATTCCAGTCAGCGCTTGATAATACTCCACGTCTTGCAGTGTCTGGTAGCGATGCGCACTCATTTTCAGACTACGGAAAGTACCCAAGTGGTAAAATCACCTGGATTAAAGCAGACCCCACTTTTTTGGGGTTGCTTCAGGCAATCAAGGAGCCCGCCAAACGTTCGTACATTGGGCGTCAACCGGAGAAAATAAACGAAGTCATTGAAAATAAAACCTACTTTATTGATTCTGTTGAAGTGGAAAAGAATACCGGAAGTGTAATCACAGACGAATGGCTATCTAACTGTAGATTGCCACTCAATCCTGATCTGGTTGCTATCATTGGCAATAAAGGTAGTGGAAAAAGCGCACTTGCAGACGTGATTGCGTTGCTAGGTAATTCTCGTCAGACAGGGCACTTCTCATTTCTTTCTGGCAAGCGATTCCGCCAAAAACCGAAAGAACTAGCGAAGCATTTTACAGGGACAATTACATGGCAGGATGAAACCAAATCGAAATGTGTGCTTTCCGATAATCCTCC
>CBDVCD010000224.1:0-6130 GCA_965372385.1 uncultured Gammaproteobacteria bacterium
GCCATGGTTGGCAACTCCACATCTAGTACTAACCGCACTCAGATGGATACCCCCCAATAGTTATATAAAATTGCCGACGGGAAATGGATGTCTTCGTCGGTATTTTTTCAGGTCAACTAGGATAAAAAAAGCAATTAACAACTAGTATAGGAAGCTTTCAACAAAGTTTAATCAAGAATAAAAATTTAAGAATTAATTATTTGTGCACTCCACAGAGAGGTTTTTAAAAAAATAAAAGGGGGGGGTTAACTAGCGCCTCCCACCACTATATATTGTGGTGCTGCCAATCAAAGCCATGAGCAATTTCAGGCTCGATTATGGGTCCCGTCGTGACAGCCTGTTCAAGCAATTTCCGAAAAACCAGTCCACGGCTACGTGATGTGCGACGGTTGAATCGAAAAGTAAATTCCTCCAGATAAGATTGCAAATGCTCAACACGGACCGACCCCTGATGTGTACCAAGAATCCACCGCTTGAGTAGACTCGCAACGCGATGGACGCCAGGCATAGAGACGTGTGCCGGGTCATCACTGGACGAAAGCACCGTCTTTTGGTGCACATAACCCTTCTGTTGCAGATTGTTGTATCCGCTCCAACCATCGGTTTGTACGGTATCCCCCGTGGTCACTACATCACTGACAAATGCAATCAACTGATCTCCTGATGCATCAGGAATATGGCGCATCCGAACTCGACCAAACCCCTTTGGAACTTTGATCTCAACAGCAATCACAACTATAGCTTTATCGGCTCCACGTCCTCGCTTGCCACCATGATCGACACCCACAAGGCTCTCATCAACTTCAACAATCCCTGACAGCTGCTCTCTTTCACTCCGCACCATAGCAATACGATACCGGTGAAGCATCTTCCATGCGGTACGGTAGCTTGTGCCTAATGTTCGTTGCAGTGTTTTTGCAGATAAACCATTCTTGGCTGTTGTCATGTGCCAAGCAGTCTCGAACCAAGTCGTAAAGGGAGTGCGTGTTTTATCGAAGATCGTACCTCTAGTGGCGGATGTTTGGTGGCGACATCGAGGGCAAACCAGTCTTCCCCGAGTTTGATGCCATGGCTTTGAAACAGTGCTACATGAAGGGCGGATAAAACCATTAGGCCAGCGTAGCTTCTCTAAATAGGTAATACAGGATTCCTCGTCAGGAAACCACTCCACAAACTCCCGATATAATCGTGGGTAGTCACGCCCTGCCTCGAGGCTTAGCAACGACTTCTCTTTATTTCGTAAATCTTCCACCCCTACATCTTGTACCAGGAGGCGCTAGTTGACTACCCCCTTTTGTTGAATACCCATTGAGCAAATCCGCAAGACATCGCTGCCGGCGTCCTGCCTCTCGCGACACTGGCACCTCCCTGTGTGGCGTAGCTGGACTAATTTGAGGAATTTACGATTGAAAATCGTCCAAGGATTGCCTGAAAAGGGGCGTGAGATAGGACAAATCTTTTTTTCCGTGGCCCTCATACCTAATCCAGCATCCGAATTGACATCCGCGCAATCTGTGCCCAGTCATAGGTGGATATGTCCTGGGCATGCGCCAGATTGTTACGTAGCGACTGAAACTGTTTCAGTACCTTCTTGGCTGCGCTCCTGGAACTAAAATCGAGCATGGAAAGCAGTTCGGAATCATTGATAAGCAGCAGGCCCTTGTCCGCCAGTTGCAGGCAATCGATCAAATCACAGTGCTGATTGAGCCGTTGTCTCTCCGATTGCAGGTTCTGCGCCACCTTCAGTCTTGCTTCCGGTATCAGACCCTGCCACTCGGCATGGCCGAAATGGCTCCTGACCAACTCCGTTATGCGCATCTCCGTCAACGTAATGAGGCCAAAAAGCCACATGCGTACGTACGGCTTGTTGACGTCATCGCGGCTGATGACACCCTGGATCTGCCCCAACAGAGAGACGAAACAGTAATCGTGCCGGGTCAGTGCATGGATCACCTCCGCAAACCCCGTGTCGCCGGAGAGCACTTGATCGGAGGAAAAGGCCCGGCTGAGTGTGCCGCAAATGCCTTCCGCTACAAGATGGGGCAGGGTGATGAACCCCGTTACTTCGCCGCCAATCCGTACGGTTGCCACGTGGCGATGGTGTTCGTTGAGCG
Source organism: uncultured Gammaproteobacteria bacterium (assembly GCA_965372385.1). Classification (GTDB taxonomy): domain Bacteria; phylum Pseudomonadota; class Gammaproteobacteria; order Chromatiales; family Chromatiaceae; genus JASJBU01. Next base: position 2,115 of record CBDVCD010000224.1, read on the forward strand.
AATCTCTTGCCCGTGCAATAGGTGTTTCGGCATCGAATGAAAGCAGCGGTTCCGCGATATCCTTGGCCGTGAAGATATCGTTGTACTGTCGCTTGAAGTGAGACCTGAAGACAATGTCCTCGGAAGGGCCGGTATCGGGGGTTTCCCTGTCCGCCTGCAGATTCCCAAGGTGCGCAATGCTCTTTGCCATGGTGTTGCGGGCGCGGCGCATGAGCCCTTCGTCTGCTTTCGTCAGCACCCCGAGCAAAGGCTCCATTTCATTCAAATAAACCCGGGCAAAACGCGCGTCGTGCCTGGAGATGTCCTTGCAATTGTCGATCAGGTCGGCCAGCTTTATTGTCTGCCCGCGACCGGATGCCCGCGCCAAGTGCTCCCTGTCGATGGCCTTTCTCACTGCACGGTTGCCATCGCCAGGTTTGCTGACATCGGTCAGCTCCCGGACCAGCTGTGCGACCGAAAAATTGAATTCCCGTTCGATCTCATCGAGCGTGGCCGGCGTGTCTTCGACGACATCGTGCAGCCATGCCGCTGCAATCATCTCCTCGTCATCGGTCACTGAGGCAACGATCTTCGCGACCTGTTCCAGGTGAACGGCGTAGGGCTGGTGGTTGTACTTGCGGCGGTGATCGATGCGCTGATGGGCTTCCGTCGCAAAGCGAATGGCCCGGTTGACGAGATCAGACATTAGCTCGCTCTTTACTTTTAACCACCCAAAAAAGTGATTATGGTAATTATCATGATGATGAAATAGATCAGTGGATATACCCACAGCCCATAGCGGTCAATGGATTCCACGACTTCATCACGTCCCAGGTTTTGCAGGCGTTTCAGCTGCACATTGATCAGCACCACGATGCTGGTGGTGATAAAGGTCGATACCAGGAAGGCATCGAGAAAAGTGATGTAGCCGAGTTTCGGCAGTTCGTGGGCGATAGTGAAATTGAAGGCGATAAAGATTAATAGATTGGCGCCGGACAGATCGATGCGCTTGCTGTAATCCTTCAGAAAAAAGGTAAACCAGGAGACGATGATGATCAATGCCACCGGGATAAAGATCTTTGTGATGTAGTATACAACATGCCGCTTGGCGGTAAAGGAGAGTGTAAGCCGTGAACTTGAAACGCCAGAGGTCTCTTCACTGCTGGAGATTCTGGTGGAGTATCCGGTGACTAACCATTCTTCTTCGCCCAGGTCTTCATTCACCCTTGAGTAACCTGCCAACTCTTTGAACAAGTATTGATCCAATGGAAACATACTATCAAGATGTATCTCAAATAACTGGGTGTCAAAGGGAAAGTGTCTGAAGTCGAAATGGGGTGCCTGCAATACGACGGTGTAATGTTCCAGATAATTGACTTCGCCCTGCGGTGTAATCGATATCAGGCTGTTCTTTGAGTGAGACCTGCCTTGCTGGTTGTAGATAACCACAGCGGGAAATCGGGTTCCCTTCTTCAGCGTCAGTGCCTTGAAGGCATCTTTGCTCACCATCATGATGCCCGTGTTCTCGCTGGGATCATAGGCAAGCAGAGGATCCTCCCATCTTGCTTTAATGGAAATTACCGCAGTGAAATTTTTCTTCTTCTGATTGATCTCCACGATCTGATGCAGGCGCAGACCCACCTCAACCGGTACCGCGCCCGAATCTGATGGACTCTCCTTGGCTTCCACCCTCTGGGCAGTGAGTATGGATAGCAAAATTAATAACAGTATCGGCCAGAAGCCTGAACGCGAGACCAGGTTAAGATACACAGCCATCAGCGGTTTCTCCGGTCAAGATTGATGCAGCAGACCCCATCACTGGCTTGATTGATTCGACAGCTGCTGTTCGAAGGCCCGTATCTGCGGGTCTTCCGGCAAGCGCTGTTTGATAACTTCGAGCTGTTTTCTGGCCGCGGCGAGATCCCCGCGCTCGCGGTGGATGCTCATCAGGGCAATTGCCGCGTCCCGATGGTTGGGTTCGCGCTGCAGCAGCTCCTCCAGCACCTGAATCGCCCGATCCTTGTCCCCCGCCTTGTCCAGTGCCAGAGCATACACATAGGCATAACGGCCCTGCTCGGGAGCCAGCTCCGCGGCATGTTGCAGGCTTTTCAGCGCTGCGTCGAGTTGCTTCTGACGCACCTGCGTTAGACCCAGGGCGTGATATAAGGTCGGTTCTTTCGGTAGGGCAGCAATGCCGTCCGACAGGACCCTCTCGCCTTCGGGGTCCCGGTCCAGTTGCCGGTACAGATCGGCCAGATTGATGTAGACCGGGGCGAAGCTGGGGTCGAGCCGCAACGCTGTGCGGTAGGCGGTTTCGGCCTTATTGGGTAACCCGAGATCCACGGCCAGGACGCCAAGACTGAGGTGCGCCTCGGGCCGCTCGGCGTTCACCCGTTGGGCCGCTTCATACTCCTCGATCCGCTTCGCCAGTTGGGCGCGAAATTTCTCCGGCAAGCGTTGACGCATGAGTGGAACCAGCAGGCTGACAGCTTCGAGACGTACTGTGCGTACCGGGTCGTCCAACAGAGGCCAGCCTTGGTCCACCTGGGTAGTGATATCGGCGTGCCTCAGTAAGCGCAGGGCTGCCGCCCGCACCAGTGGATCATTATCCTTGAGCAGGCGTTTCACGGTGAAGAGTTGCGTGGACTGGGGCCGGTCGGCCAGATGGTCCAGTGCCGTGGCTCTGGCGATGCCGGGTTGCGAGGTATCACCGGCGACCGCCAGCAGGGCGGCGTCAGCCTTCGGGTCGCCGGTATGCGCAGCATGTAACGCCTGAGCGAAATGTCTGCCCCGATGAGGACTCTCGGGATACCAGCCCGTTACTGCTGCCTGCGCCCATTCCGGCGTCTTGTCGCTGTGGCAGCCATTACAGGCATTCGGTGTCCCCAGGGACAACGTCAAGTCGGGGCGTGGTATCCGCATGCTGTGATCCGCCCTGTCGTCCACCACCATATAGGTGCGCTGGGGCATGTGGCAGGCGACACAGGATGCACCGTCCGTACCGATCGCATGGTGGTGATGCGTTTCCGTGTCATAACGGGTAGGCAGGTGGCAGCGCGCACACACCAGGTTGCCCTCGGCACGTAGCGCCAGGCTGTGGGGCTCATGGCAATCCTTGCAGGTGACGCCGGCCGCATACATCTTGCTTTGAATGAAGGAGCCATAGACATAAACCTCATCCTTGATCTGACCATCCGGGAAATACAGATGATCATCGAGAAGGGCCAAACGGTGGGTATCCGACAGGGAATGACCGAATTCATAATCGTCCCATAGCTGCCCGCGGCGGGAATGACAGCGGGCACACAGCTCGATCTGGGTATGCCGGGTTCGCGGCTCGGTGCGGTAGGGTTTGCCCGTCTTCTCATCGAGTGTCCAGACGCCGCCGTCACGGTCGGCCAGGTCCACCACCAAGCCTTTAGCTGCGTCAGCTTTCTTGACTTCGCCCCGCTCCGCCTTTTCCGCCCATACCACATGCCTGGAGCCCGGCCCATGGCACGCCTCACAGGCCACGTCGATTTCGCTCCAGGTGGTCTTATAGCTGTCTGTGGCGAGGTCGTAATTCTTTTTCAGCTTGGTTGAATGACACTCGGCGCATTGATAATTCCAGGTCTGGTCGCGGCTGGTCCAATGCAGCGGATCACCGGGTTTCAGCTCCTCATCGGGGTAGAGGTGGAACCACCGCTGACCGCCCTTGTCCTGGGGCCGGCTGTCCCAGGCCAGCCCCAGGCTCTGGACATGACCACGGGGGAATTCGATCAGGTACTGTTGCAGCGGATACCAACCGAAGGTATAGCGGACGGGATAGTCATGCAGCTCGCCGTCGGGCCCGTCGGTACGCACGAAATATCCGCCGTCTTTCTGGTAGAAGCGGGAGGTGACGCCATGGGCGTTGAATTCCACGTCGTTGAAATCACCGAGCACGGTCTCGGCGTTCGCCTCCGCCATGGCCAGGTCGTGGTGGGAACCGCGCCAGAGATCCAGCTCTTTCTGATGGCACTGGGCGCAGCGTCCTTTGCCGACGAAATCTGCTTCGC
>CBDVCD010000225.1:0-6125 GCA_965372385.1 uncultured Gammaproteobacteria bacterium
ATCGAGCCAGGGCTGTATAGCCGCAATATAGGAGGGCGTCTCATTTGAATCGATATATTGAACACCATGGAGCAGACCCTGTCCGTCCAGTGCCAGCAGCAGATTGATCTCCCCGCCATAGCCCCTGACATCCGGCGCCGCCGCCATGGATGAGAGCGCGAGCGTCTCCGCCGGCTGATCCTCTGCCCCACCCAGGTAGTGGGCAAAGGGCTGCTCCACCAGCCTGAACGCTCCGGAAGCGCTCACCTCGGCCAGACGCTGATCACTGAAATGGAGCTGCGGGGCGGGCTGTAGTGCCTGTTGGGCCTGGGACCAGGCAAAGGCCAACAGCACCAGACCCGTCAGGATCCAGCCAACAGTCGGGCGGGGGAACGCCGCATACCCCCGCTGGGCGAGAGCGGGAATCCGCTGCGGCGCCCTGGCCGCATAGGCCAGGGGAAACAGGGTCACCAGCGCAATCAGCGCCAACAGATAACAGGTCCAGGCAATACCCAGAATCGGCACCATCAGGGCACCGGTAAGCAACCCGCCCAGGGCGCCGCCGAAATTATCCGCCGCCTCGGTGATCCCGCTGCTGCGCACCACCGCCGCCCGCTCCTGCTGGGTGATGCGGACACCCAGAGGAAACCCGCAACCGGTGAGCAGACCCCATAGCAGCGAGAGACCGAGATAACCCCACTCCTGCCCGTACGCACCCAGCTGAGCCAGACTCCGCAACAGCCCTGGCATAGCCGCCATCACCAGGGTCACCAGCAGCAGAACCCCCGCCAGCATGAAGGCCGCCCTGCCTGAGCGCCCCAGATACTGACCCAAACCGGCCCCCAGGGCCAGGCCGGTCATGAACAGGCCGTTCAGCAGGGCCACCCGCTCGAACACGAAGCCGAGATGAGACTGGTAACTGAACAGCACCACCAGCTGTGCCGCCATGGCAAGCATGCCAAGCACCACCAGACTGAGGGTCGCTGCCTTGCGCAGCAGCTCATTGCGTTGAAAGCCCTCCAGACTGACGCGCAGCAGCCACAAACCGATAAACACCAGCAGCGGCAGTAGATAGACCCAGTAACCGAGTCGTTGCAGATGTTCCATCCAATCGGCGAAACCGGAGGCACTGAACTGGCCCCACAACAGCATGTTCAGGTAGTAGGTAACCGGGCGTTGGTCGCTGTTCAGCTCGCCGTGAGACTGCTCCAGCTGGGCTCGGGCATAGCTGATCTCATCGGGCTGCAGCAGGGTATAGAACAGCTTGCTGGAGAGCCTCTGCTGCTCCTCCGGCAGTTGCAGATACCTGGCCTCCAGCTCGGCGGGATCCTCACTCACCCTCCCCTCGATCCCCGAGGCGCAATAGGTGTAGTCATCCCCCGGTGCTAGCGCGACGAATGGCAGCGCATCCCGCAGGGTATGAAAAACCGAACCGGTAAAGCTGCGCACGATCTTGCCAAGATAGTTGGAGGCCCCACTCACCCGGGTACAGAGCACCCCATCATGGCTGAGATGCTGGGCGATCTTGCGGTAGAACTCACGGGTAAAATAGCGGTTGCTGTAGGCGCTGGAGGGGGTGGCATTGAGCACCAGCACCAGATCGAACCGCTCATCCGGCCGCAGTCGGTTGATATAACGTCTGCCATCGAGAAAATGCAGCCGAAGCCTGGGGTCATCCAGCGTCTTCCGGTCGTCATCCGTCAGATAGTCGTAGATGGTCTCGAAGGCACGCCTGTCCTCCTCCACCAGATCGATCCGCTGCACCGGATAGCGCAGCAGCTCGCTGGCCAGGCCACCGGCAAACCCGCCGAACAGCAGTATCCGCTGGGCCTGGGCAGCCTGGGAGATGAAATAGGCCGCCTCCTGGCTGACCGCCAGCGGCAGTGGAAAACTCTGCGAGATCTGACCGTTGATGACCACCGAGGTCTGCTCCCCCAATTGCGCCAGGGCGACATGACCATACTTGGTCTCCACGGCCTGTTTGAGCTGCAGACCCGGCTGCAGGGTGGCAAAACGCAACTCCTCCAGCTGCCGCTCCAGCCAGGCATTCAGGGGCGGCAAGGCAATCAGCAGACCCAGAAGACCCAGCAGAAGACTGGGCCATGGGAGCTTTTTCTCTTTGGGTCCAAGTCCCACGGCAGCCAGGGCGAGTAGTAGCGCGGTCAGCCCAAGGGTACCGCTGACCCCCAGCCACTGAATCAGCACGAAGGTGAAGAGCACCCCACCCAGCAACGCACCCAGGGCGTCTGCCACATAGAGTCGTGAGATGACGCTGACCCCGGAGAGGCTATCCGCATCGCTGTCCTGCCATGCCTTGCAGGCCAGGGGAAAGGCGACCCCCAGCAGGATGCCGCCGGGGGCGGTGATCAGGAACAGGACGATAAAGAGCTCATCGAGGGGTACGAACTCGCTGGCGGAGACATCCAGCAGCCGGCGCACCAGGCGAAACAGCAGCAGCTGCAGACCCAACACCAGCGGCAGCAGCCACAACAGGCGGCGCATCCATGGCAGCGGGCTGCGCACCCACTCACGCGCCTGCTGCCAGATGACCAGCAGTGAACCCAAGGCGAGCCAGAACAGCCAACTACCATAGAAGGCCCCCAGGCTGATCTCATTGCCATAGAAGACCACCAGCCCCTCGCGGATCAGCAGGGCCTGCACGATCTGGGAGTAGACCCCCAGAATCAAAATGGCGAGAAAGATCCTCAACCTCATTGGGCGGCATCACCTATCAGGCAAATCGCCTGATGAGCAGGGAGTGACAGAGCTAATGATAGTGTAACCCGTACTCCGTTCCGACGGCTGGCACCGGGTGCTTGATCGAGACCCTCAGGTAGACCCCTTGTCTGGATCTTCCCCAGCCCCATTTCCAGCTGTCAAGCTGGGCCAGGCGGCACGCAGATAGACCACCATCGACCAGAGGGTGAGGATCGCCGCGGCATAGAGCAGCAGGAAACCCAGGGTATAGATGGGCAAACCCCAGAGGGGTTTTTCGTAGATCAGCAGCAGGATGGCGACCATCTGCAACGCGGTCTTGACCTTGCCAATCATGGAGACGGCGACCGTGGCCCGGGCGCCCACTTCCGCCATCCACTCGCGCAGGGCTGAGATGGTGATCTCCCGGCCGATGATGACGGCGGCCGGGATGGCCAGCGCCGGGGTCGGTTCAGACTGCACCAGCAACAGCAGCGCCACCGCCACGATCAGCTTGTCTGCCACCGGATCGAGAAAGGCGCCAAAAGGCGAGGTCTGGGACCAGCGCCTGGCGAGAAAGCCATCTAACCAGTCGGTAACCGCCGCCAGCGCGAAGACCAGCGCACAGCCGACTCGGGCCCAGTTGAATGGCAGATAGAAGACCAAGACGAACACGGGTATCAGGGCGATACGCAACAGGGTGAGAATGTTTGGGATGTTCCACATGGTTCAATCTACCTTTCATCGTGGAAGGCGTGATAGATCTGTTCGGCAAGTTTAATGCTGATCCCATCGACCCCGGCGATATCCTCGACCCCGGCCCTGGAGAGTTCCTGCATGCCACCGAACTGTTTCAACAACTGTTGACGACGCTTGGGTCCGATACCTGGAATCTCTTCCAGGACTGAACGTTTACCACGGCGCGCCCGACGATTTCGATGGGCGGTAATGGCAAAGCGATGCGCCTCATCCCGGATCTGCTGCACCAGATGCAGTGCCGGCGAATCTGCGGGCAGTATAATCGGCGCACTCCGGCCTAACAAGAAGAGCTGCTCCATACCGACCTTGCGGTCGGGCCCCTTGGCCACCCCCAACAGCACCAGACCGGAGATACCCAACTCCTGCAGAATCTCGTTCACCGTGTTGAGTTGTCCCCTGCCACCATCGATGAAGAGGATATCCGGCAGGGGTGCCTCGCCTTTTTTGATCCGGGTGTAGCGTCGCTCCAGGGCCTGACGCATAGCGGCATAGTCGTCCCCCGGGGTAATGCCTTCGATATTGAAACGACGGTAGTCCGATTTCAGCGGCCCCTGGCCGTTGAAGACCACACAGGAGGCCACGGTCAGCTCACCCCGGGTATGGCTGATATCGAAACACTCCATGCGCTCCGGCAACTCCGGCAGCTGCAGGGCCTGTTGCAAGGCCAGCAGACGACCCTCCATATCCATGCGGGAGGCGAGCCTGGCCTGCAGTGCCAGCTCGGCATTGTTCTCGGCCATCCGCAGCCAGCGGGCTCGCTCGCCCCGGACCTGGCAGCTGAAGCGCACCCGGTGTCTGGCCTGCCGGCTGAGCACCTCCGCCAACAGCTCAGTATCCTCTGGCAGGTGACTGAGGATGATCTCCGAGGGAACCGGCTTCTCCAGATAGTATTGCGCGACAAAGGCGGAAAGCACGGCCTTATTACTGGAGTCGGCGGGCACTGTGGGATAGAAGGCCTTGTTGCCCAGGTTGCGGCCCGAGCGGATGAAAAAGACCTGCACGCAGGCGGTGCTGCCCTGAGTGGCCAGGGCAACGATGTCCAAGTCACCCCCCTCCCCGCTCACATATTGCCTCTCCTGGATCCGTCGCAAGGTCTGGATCTGGTCGCGATAGAGCGCCGCCTTCTCGAATTCCAGTGCCACGGAGGCCCGCTCCATGCGGCTCACCAACTCGTTCACCACCTCGTTTGCCTTGCCCTGTAGGAACATGATCGCATGGTTTACATCCGACCCGTAGGCCTCAGGGTCGATCAGGCCGACACAGGGTGCGGTGCAGCGCTTGATCTGGTACTGCAGGCAGGGCCTGGAGCGATTGCGGAAAAAGCTCTCTTCACACTGGCGTACCGGGAACAGCTTCTGTAGCAGCTGCAGGGTGTCCCGGGTCGATCCTGCGCTGGGATAGGGACCGAAAAAACGTCCCTTGCCCTTGCGCGCACCCCGCCGGAACGCGAGCGCGGGATAGGTCTGATCGGTGGAGAGATAGATATGGGGGTAGCTCTTGTCGTCCCGCAGCAGCACGTTGTACTTCGGCTTCAACGACTTGATCAGATTGTTCTCGAGGATCAGCGCCTCCGCCTCGGTGTGGGTGACTGCCACCTCGATCTGCTCGATCTGGGAGACCATCAGCTGGATGCGCCGGTTCAGCGAGCGGGTGAAGTAGCTGCTGACCCGCCGTTTGAGATTTTTCGCCTTGCCCACGTAGAGCAGATGATCCTCAGAATCGAGCATACGGTAGACCCCGGGACGGGAGGTCAGGGTCGCCAGGAAGGCTTTGGGGTCAAACCTGGCCATCGACTAATGGGCCTGCAGCAGCTCCCTCGCCCGGGCAAAGACCTGCCGGAACATCTCAGGGGTGAGGCGTCGGGTCTGGGTGTTGTAGCGGCTGCAGTGATAGGAATCGAGCAGGGTCAGGCCGCTCTTCAGACCATGCTCGGCGGCATGCGCAAAGGGGAAGCTGCTCTGACGTGCGTCTGTCGCCTTCAGCACCGCCTTGTGGGCGATGCAACCGAGTGCCAGAACCACGCTGCCCCTGCGCAACTCGCTCAGCTCCTCGCGCAAAAATGCGTTGCAACCGTTGATCTCGGTAGCGAGGGGTTTGTTCTGGGGAGGCAGGCATTTGACCGCATTGGTGATGCGGCAGTCATGCAACCGCAGCCCATCATCCAATGCTACCGACTGCGGCCGATTGCTGAAGCCATAGCGATACAGGGTGGCGTACAGCAGGATCCCCGCGTGATCGCCGGTAAAGGGGCGGGCGGTAGCATTCGCACCGTGCATGCCCGGCGCCAGGCCGACGATCAGCAGGCGGGCGTTGGGAGCGCCAAAGGGGGCGACAGGCCGCGCATGATAGGCGGGATAGTCCCCTTTGACCTGATCAAGAAAATCCGCCAGCCGGGGACAGCGACGGCAGTCTCCATCAAAGGGCATCAGTGCGGTCAACTGCGGTTTCTAGGTTCAACCTAGAAACTGCGGTTGGACGAGGTAAAGTGTGCACTTGCGGTGGTGCAGGGCAAGGCGCAACGACGCGGAATAGTCATTCTATTCCAAGGAGTTGCAACGCTGCCATGTGCCGCCGCAAGCGTGCAATTCGCCTCGTAGCGTAGCTCACCCAACAGATGAATAAGTAAATCGAAGTCATTAGCTTGCCTAATAGCAACTTAATATCAGAATGGAGCGGTCAACTGCGGTTTCTAG
>CBDVCD010000226.1:0-6082 GCA_965372385.1 uncultured Gammaproteobacteria bacterium
ACAAAGCGACTATCGTCGCTGATCGCAGCCACGGGCAGCTCCTACGGAGGCTGAATAGTTACAAGTGCGGTAGCAAAGATCTAAACGGAAACCGGTGTTTTCGAATACTCCCCGGCGTTCTCCCGCACCAGTTTCGGCACCAGATAGCCAGGTAGTCTTGCCAGCAGTTGTCGGTAGAGCGCTTGGGCCTTTGCCTCCGCTACCTCGAAATGGGCAGCCCCCGCCACCCGGTCGAGCAGGTGCAGGTAGTAGGGCAGTACACCGGCGGCAAACAGTTCCTCACTGAGTGAGGCCAAGGTCTCCACCGCATCGTTGATCCCCCGGAGCAGGACCGCTTGGTTCAGCAACAGGCTGTTTGTCTCCCTGAGTCTGGCCAGGGCTGAGACAACCGGGCTGGACAACTCATTGGGGTGGTTGGCATGGATCACGATGACGTTCTGCAATGGAGAGTCAGCCAACAGAGCCAATAACTCTGGCGTGATGCGTTCCGGCAACACCACCGGCAAGCGGGTATGCAGCCTCAGCCGGCGCAGCTGGGGAATCTTGCTGAGCTGTTCCAGCCAGTCAGCCAGTCTGGCGTCATTCATCATCAGCGGATCGCCACCACTGAGGATAACCTCGTTGATGCTGGGGTCCGCGTATAGATAGTCCAGAAGCCGATTCCATTGGCGGGGTGACGCCATACCCCCGGCATAGGGGTAGTGGCGCCGGAAGCAGTAGCGGCAATGCACCGCGCAGGCGCCGGTAGCGATGATCAGGACCCGGCCATGATACTTATGCAGTACCCCCGGGGCTGCCTGTGCCTCCAGATCCCCCACCGGATTGGCGTTGAATCCCTGCTGTTGCCGCAGCTCGATGGCCTGCGGCAGTACCTGCAACAGCAGGGGATCATGTGGATCACCCTTTTTCATCCGGGCGGCAAATCCCCGCGGGACCCGCAAACCGAACTGTTTGGTGATTTGATGGGCCGGGTCGAGTTGGCTGGGTTCAAGTTTCAGGTAGTTCAGTAACTCATCGAGGTTGGTAAATGCCGCTGTCAGGGCTTGTTGCCAGGGCGTCTGCAAACTTGTCTCACTCTCAGGTATGATGAGCGCCGAACAGGGAGGTTCAAGTGTCGCGGGTGCAGGATGCACAGGAGCGACCGCCGGACAGGGAGGTTCAAGTGTCGCAGGTGCAGGATGCACAGGAGCGACCGCCGGACAGGGAGGTTCAAGTGTCGCGGGTGCAGGATGCACAGGAGCGACCTCCGCAATCGGTTTGTTTCGTGAGGATGACATGGCTAGCTATAGTACCAATGAATTCAAGGGTGGTTTAAAGATAATGATGGACGGAGACCCTTGTTCCATTATTGAAAATGAATTTGTAAAGCCAGGCAAAGGCCAGGCCTTCAGCCGGGTGAAGATCCGTAACCTGATAACCGGAAGGGTACTGGAAAAGACCTTTAAATCGGGGGAATCGGTGGAAGCGGCCGACGTGCATGAAACCGATTTACAGTATCTCTACACCGATGGTGAGTTTTGGTATTTCATGGACACGGAGAGCTTCGAACAGGTCAGCGCCGACGCCAAGGCATTGGATGATACGGTGAAATGGCTGAAGGAGCAGGATATGTGTACGGTTACCCTGTGGAACGGCACGCCGATCAGCGTAGAACCTCCGAAGTTCGTGGTCTTGAACATTACCGATACCGATCCGGGTCTCAAGGGTGACACCTCCGGCAGCGGCGGCAAACCGGCGACCCTGGAGACCGGTGCGGTGGTGCGGGTCCCGCTGTTCGTACAGATCGGCGAGGCGATCAAGGTCGATACCCGTTCCGGTGAATATGTCTCACGGGCCAAGGAGGAGTAATCCCCTGCATGCCCGTCACGGATGCCTGGCGCCCATCCGCCTCCCTTGACATTATCAAAGCCCGGGCGGAGCTGCTGGCCAGGATTCGTACCTTCTTTAGTCAGACTGGAGTCATGGAGGTCGAAACACCGGCCTGTTCCCATTTCGGCGTGACCGATCCCGCCATCGAGAGTTTCACCACCCGTTACCTCGGTCCTGGCGCCGCGCAGGGCGAGGTGCTCTATCTGCACAGCTCGCCGGAGTTTCCCATGAAGCGCCTGCTGGCCGCTGGAAGCGGGCCGATCTACCAGATCTGCAGGGTGTTTCGCGGTGGTGAGCTGGGGGCCAGACACAATCCTGAGTTTACCCTGCTGGAATGGTATCGCCCGGGTTTCGACCACCTGGATTTGATGGATGAAGTGGCCGAACTGGTGAACAGCCTGCTGCCCGAGCGATTGGAAGTGGAGCGGTTGACCTATGGGGAGGCCTTTCTGCAGTGTCTCGCGATCGATCCTCACTCCGCCGGGTTGGATGAACTCCGGCATTGTGCCATCGATAACGGCATTGCCGGGGCTGAAGAGCTTGCGCTGGAACAGCTGGATGGTTGGCTCGATCTGTTGCTGAGTCATATCATCGAACCGCGGTTGGGTAACGGACGGTTGACCTTTCTGCACGACTACCCGGCCAGTCAGGCCGCCTTGTCGAGGATCAGGGCAGGGGACCCGGCGGTGGCGGAACGTTTCGAGCTCTATTTGAATGGCATGGAGATCGCCAACGGTTTCCACGAATTGACCGATGCGGCTGAGCAGCAAAAACGTTTCGAACAGGACAATGCAATGAGGGTTTCACGCGGTCTTACGACTATTTCCATGGATGCACATCTGCTCCGCGCGCTGGAGGCCGGCCTACCTGACTGTGCCGGCGTGGCATTGGGCATCGATCGACTGCTGATGTATCTCACCCGAACAAAAGATATCCGGGAAGTTTTGGCCTTTTCTTATGACAGGGCTTGAACGGTAGTATGGAAAAGTTATGGGATCTGAGATGAGATGTTCCAACCTAGCCAGTTTTTTATCGGATGAATGGTATTAAGTTCGGTGGTCAATCAGCTATGAAAAGAAAAAAAAGAATCTTATCTGAAGAGGATTTTGAATTAAAAGCGTCATCCATGCCGGATATCGGTATGGGTTTGTTCGCCCGCCGTACGATTTATAAAGATGACACCATTGGTCCCTACACAGGCATCATGGTTACTGATGAGGAGGCTGAAGAAACGCCATACAATACTTCTCACTATATGTTATGGGTTTGTAAGGATTGCAATATCGTCTCAGAGGGTGAATTAGCCTGTTATACGCGCTATATCAATCATAGCGACAAGCCCAATTCGCGATTCGTAGTTTCCACCCGCTGGAAAACCGCACGGGTGGTTGCCATAAAACGGATCTTGCAGGGACAGGAGCTGTTTCTTGATTACGGGCCCTGGTTCTGGGAAGCGTCCGGGATAGAAAAGATACCCTGAGTTACCATGCTGTCAGTAGTACTGGGGAATAAAAGGAAACAACAACCATATGGATAAGCAGCAATACATTCCCGGCATGCGCGTCGAAATCCGCGATGCAGAATGGCGTATCCAGCGTGTCGACCGATCCAGCGATGGCGGTTATCTTCTTGCTTGCAACGGACTTTCTGAGCTTGTCCGGTCTAAATCCGCCCAATTCCTCACCAAGCTCGAACAGAATATCCGTATCCTTGATCCCGCTAAGACCGAACTGGTCGACGACCTCTCTGACGGTTACATGGCCGGCCAGCTCTATATAGACACGGCGCTCCGTCAGACACCACCGGTGGATAACCAGGTCCATATTGGCCACAAAGCAGCCATGGACACCCTCCCTTTTCAGCTCGATCCGGCCATCCAGGCCCTGAACCAGCCACGGCAGCGCATCCTGATCTCCGATGCGGTCGGCTTGGGTAAAACCCTGGAGGCCGGCATCCTAGTCTCTGAGCTGATCCGCCGTGGCCGTGGCAAACGCATTCTGGTGCTGGCGGTGAAATCCATGCTGGGCCAGTTCCAGCAGGAGTTCTGGCAACGTTTCACCATCCCCCTGGTGCGGCTCGACTCCATAGGCCTACAACGGGTGCGCAATGAGATCCCGACCAATCACAACCCGTTCCATTACTTCGATAAGGCGATCATCTCCATCGATACACTGAAACAGACCCTGGAATACCGCCACTACCTGGAACAGGCCTACTGGGACATTATCATCATCGACGAGGCCCACAATGTGGCCAAACGATCGAACCAGTCCCAGCGCCACAAGCTGGCGGAACTGCTCTCCACCCGCTCAGACACCCTGATCATGCTCTCTGCCACCCCCCACGATGGCAAGGCCGAGAGCTTTGCCAGCCTGATGAACATGCTGGACCCCACGGCCATCGCCAATCCCAAGGAGTACCAGCATGAAGACTTCCGGGATAAGGGGTTGGTAATCCGCCGCTTCAAGAAGAACATCGCCGACCAGCTCAGCAACCATTTCCCGGAGCGCGAGATCAAGACGGAACAGGTGGCTGCATCCCCCGAAGAGGAGCACGCCTTTACCGAGCTGATGGACACCAGCTTCCACACCCTGGACGGTAAACGCCAGAGCGGTGCGCAACTGTTCCGCACCACACTGGAAAAGACCCTCTTCTCAAGCCCGGCGGCCTGCATATCCACCATCGACAATCGACTAAAAAGACTCAAAAGCAGAGAGTTGAACTCCGATATTGAGGGTGACATCAGTATCCTCGAAGGCCTGAGATTGGCACTCAGCACCATCACGCCCAAGAGCTTCTCCAAATACCAGCTCCTGCTTGATCTGCTGAAGAAAGACGGCAGCAAGACTCTGGGCTGGCAACCCAAAAAGGCTGACGACCGCCTGGTAATCTTCACGGAGAGCCTGGAAACCTTGGCCTACCTCGAAGAGCACCTGACCAAGGACCTGAAGCTCAAGAAAAAGCAACTGGCTGTCCTGCGTGGCACCATGCGCGACAGTGAGCTGATACAGATCGTTGAAGACTTCGGCAAAGAGAGTAGTCCCATCCGCCTGCTGCTCTGTTCCGACGTCGCCTCCGAAGGCATCAACCTGCACCACCTCAGCCACCGGATGATTCACTTCGACATCCCCTGGTCACTGATGGTGTTCCAGCAGCGTAATGGCCGTATCGATCGTTACGGTCAGACCAAAGCGCCCCAGATTCGCTACCTGATGACCTTGAGCAACCAACAAAAGGTCAGAGGTGATCAGCGCATCCTCGAGGTGCTGGTAGAGAAAGACGAGCAGGCCGGCCACAACATCGGTGATCCCTCCGAATTCATGGGTGTATACAGCGTCGAAGAGGAAGAGGCCAAAGTGGCGGCCGCCATCGAGCAGGAGAAAGACCCGGACGATATCAGTGATATCTTTGCCGACCTGTTTGCCGATAACGCGGAGATGGCTGAAACCGGCCTTGAACCCTTCTTATCGAACCAGCCGGCCACCAACCACAACGATCTCAAAAACGTCATCGGCGACATCCCCAACCTGTTCCCCGATGACCTGAGCTACGCCCACGCCGCCCTCACCTGGATCAAGCAGCAGGAAGAGCAAAAACGGTGGGGCGCACCGGTGCGGTTCGAGGTGGATGCAGCCAAACGGCAGATCGACTTCAGCGCGACCAGAGACCTGCAGCAACGCCTCAAGTTTCTCCCGCGTGAGGCACGCCCGGAGAATGACCGTTTCATTCTCACCGACGACAAGGCGCAGATCCAGCAAGCCATCAGGAACGCCCGCGACGGTGACAACGACCTGTTCAGCTCTCTGCACTACCTGTGGCAACAGCACCCGGTCATGGAGTGGCTGATGACCCGCGTCCAGGACGGCTTTGGCCGCCACACCGCCCCGCTGATCCGCATACCCAGCCAGCTGGAGGCCGATGAACACTGGTTTGTCGTTCAAGGGGGCTTTCCAAACAAACGCGGCCAGGCCCTGATCCAGCAGAGCCTCGCCATCCTGGTTCAAGGTAATCAGATAACGGTCGAGACCCCGCTTGCCGACATCCTCAAAGAATTCAAGCTGCAAGGCGACAAGATACCCAACAAGGCCATGGAGGGTGACTGTTCCGTACAAAGGGGCCTGCTGCCCAAGGTGGTGCAGCATGTACGCACCAGCCTGAAAAAAACCCGAGACCAGATCCAGGCCGTCAAAAACATCCGGCTACAAGGGTATCT
>CBDVCD010000227.1:0-5959 GCA_965372385.1 uncultured Gammaproteobacteria bacterium
CAGATATCGGCGGCGATATGCAGGCCTTTTTCGACAATCTCCCGTGCATTTAGCTCGGTGTTGTCGAGCAGGGCACGGGCGGCCGACTGGGCGAATGAGCCACCCGAGCCTATCGCCATCAGGCTGTGTTCCGGTTCGATCACATCGCCGGTGCCGGAAATGATCAGCGAGGCCGTGGCGTCCGCCACGCAGAGCAGCGCCTCCAGGCGACGCAGGGCCCGGTCGGTGCGCCAGTCCTTGGCCATCTCCACCGCTGCCCGGGTCAGCTGGCCGTGGTGCTTCTCCAGCTTGCCTTCGAAGCGTTCGAAGAGGGTGAAGGCATCGGCGGTGGCGCCGGCAAACCCGGCGATCACGTTCCCTTTGTAGAGGGTGCGGACCTTGCGCGCGTTGCCCTTCATCACCGTATTGCCCAGTGAGACCTGGCCATCGCCGCCGATCACGACCTTGCCGTTGCGACGCACCGAAAGAATGGTTGTTCCTCTGAATTGTTCCACACAAAACCTGAGTTGTTATTCCAAAATGGTCAATTGTACCTGACAGAGGGGCAAGGTGAAAAAGTAAGTGAAGTCTACGCGAATGGCTTCATTGCGGATCCAAGAATGGGCTGGTCTTTCTGGTGATAGATCTAACCGCCTGATTCGATATTTCGATACGGTCGGTGAAACAGATCGCTGTCCATCGAATTGGCACGAAACCCGTTAGATCCCGGGTAGCGATACCGCCTGCAGGGTCCGGCTGATGATCTGCCCCAACCGGGTGAGGAACTCGGTGCCGTGGTGGGAAACAAACCGGTTTGGATCATGGCTGCCGATGGCCAGCAGACCGAGCACCCCCTCGCTCTTCAGGGGGATCAGCGCGGCCGAGGCGATCTCATCCCCTTCAGCGCCGAATATGTAATCGATCTGCTGCTGCGCCAGAGGACCGCAGATCGGCTTGTTGTGGTTGAAGAACTCTTCGAAAGTGGCGCTGTGATCCGGTAGCTCCTCATCCAGATGATTCTTCAACTGGGTGGAGGAGAATAGCCGCAGCTCAACCGCATCCGCCTGAAAGTCGTCATGCAGTTCGTCCTCCAGGGCATTCAGGACCTCGTCGAAGGTGGCGGCATCGATCAGCTCCAGGGTCAGCCGGTGCATGCGGGCCTGTAGCTCATCGTTCTTCCTGGCTACCTGTACCAGTTCATCCATGTGATGCTGGTAGCTCTTGAGCTGGTTGCGCAACATCTCCACCTGGCGCTCAATCAGTGATATCGCGCTGCCGCTTTCATGTGGGATATGGATGTCCCGCAGGATTTCCTGGTGTCTGGTGAAGAAATCGGGATATTCACTCAGGTAACGGATAACCTCCGTTTCGCGCTCGGACTGGCTGTCGTCTGATTCAGGTATTCGTTGCGTCATAGTTCGATGCTTCCTTCGAACACGGCCGTTGCCGGGCCGCTCATCAGAACGGAACTGTTTTCTCCCTGCCACTCTACCACAAGTTCGCCGCCAGGGAGTTGCACCTCTACCCGTTCATCGAGGATGCCCAGCAGCCGGCCTGCCACCACGGCGGCACAGGCGCCAGTACCACAGGCCAGGGTCTCCCCGGCGCCACGCTCGTAGACCCGCAGTTTGATGGTATGGCGGTCCACCCACTGCATGAAACCGGCATTCACCCGCTGGGGGAAGTCGGGGTGATGCTCTATCAGGGGGCCAAGCCGCTCAACCTGGGTAGTCGCCACGGACTCGACCTGGATAACCGCGTGGGGGTTGCCCATGGAGACGGCGCTGATGGTCAGGGTCTGGTCCGCCAGCTTGAGTGGATAGGTGGCAGCCCTTGCCGCGGCGCGAAACGGGATCTGCTCTGGCTCAAGGATGGGCAAACCCATGTCGACCCTGACCTGGCCATCGGCTTCCAGGGTCAAGAGGATGGGACCCGCGGTTGTGCCTACCGGAATCGTCTGTTTGTGGCACAGGCCCTTGTCACGGACGAAGCGGGCGAAACAACGGGCGCCGTTGCCGCACTGCTCCACCTCCGAGCCATCGGCGTTGAAGATACGGTAGTGAAAGTCGGTGTTCTCCAGCCGTGGTGGTTCGATCAGCAGGATCTGATCACAGCCGATGCCGAAGTGGCGATCGGCAATCTGGCGGTATTGTCGATCCGTGAGATCCAGCTGCTGATGAATGGCATCGATGACCACGAAGTCGTTGCCGAGGCCCTGCATCTTGGTGAAATGGAACTTCATGCTGCCGGTTCTGACTTCTCGGTTTCCTGCGGCTGCTCCGGCTCGGGCAGGTAGAGCGGGCCTTTCTGGCCGCAGGCGGAGATGAGATTTCCGACGCCAAAAATGGTGATAACCAGCCAGAGCAGATAACGGGGCCAACAGATCATGAGGTGGTTCCGAGCAGTTGAGTTGGCGTCAGTATAACCTCAGTGAGAGGCGATCCACAGACCTGAAGCGTTACAACGAGGATGGGTTTAGGTACGCATTCCTTCCCAGGCCAGGATTGCGTCGTGGAGATTGGTTGATGGTTTCCCGCATGTCAAAATGGTTAAACCTAGAATCCTCAGTTGACCACTATTAGCCGTACCTTAACATTGTGAAAATATGAACTTTATTGGCTATTGGGATATCCACCTGTTGGGTGAACAGCGCTACACCGCGAATGGCACCCTTCACGGTGTTCAACTGAGGATTCTAGGTTAAATGAGTCACTACGCAAAGCCGCCAAAATCCCTGTTACGCAAGGTTGGCAGGGCCATCGGTGATTACACCATGATCCGCCCCGGGGATCGCATCCTGCTGGGCGTCTCCGGTGGCAAGGATTCACTTTCACTGTTGCAGATACTCAGCCACCTGCGGACCTATGCACCGGTGCGGTTCGAGCTGGGCGTGATCACGGTGGACCCGGAAGTGGAGGGTTTCGATCCCGAGCCCCTGAAGGCCTATTATGCTGCCCTGGGCCTGCCCTGGTTCTACCAGGAGCAACCGATCATGCAGGAGGCCCGCGAGCGCATGGACGGCGACTCCTTCTGCGCCTACTGTGCACGCATGAAGCGAGGCATCATGTACTCGACCTGCCGGCGTGAGGGCTACAACGTGCTGGCTCTGGCTCAGCATCTGGACGATCTGGCGGAGAGCCTGATGATGTCGATCTTTCATGCCGGGCAGTTACGCACCATGAAGGCCCACTATCTGAATGATCGCGGTGACATCCGTATCATCCGGCCCCTGATCTACTGTAGAGAGAACCAGACCGCTGCCTTCGCCCGGGAGGCGGGGCTGCCGGTGATTCCCGACAGTTGTCCCGCCTGTTTCTCCGCGCCCACCCAGCGGGCCTATATGAAGCAACTGCTGGCGCGGGAGGAGCGACAGAACCGCCATCTGTTTGCAAACATCCTGCACGCGATGCGCCCTTTGCTGGACGAGACCCCGGAATGATAGCGGCAGGCGATTGATTCTTGGTGCAAAAAACCACGATTTTTCGAGCAGTATTTTCAGCCCCTCATTTCTTGACAAAAACACTAAGGCTTTCTATACATTTTGTATACACCAATCAGGAGATGTAACCCATGAACATTCGTACAACCACTGACCCCATCACCCTGCACGAGGTACCTGATCCAGAGCACCACCCCTATCTCTATGAGGGGGACGGTATTAATGGGCTGGAAATCTATTTCGAAAGCGAGGCCACCAGACGGATCTATCTCGATATGGAGCTGGAGGACCGCAAGGTGCTCGAAGGCAACGACTCCGATGACTATGTGGCGGAAGGCTGAGCCAGGAGTACCATCATGATCTTACGGCGAATCTATCTGCTGTTTCCTGGCCGCCAGCATGCGGATCGGGCGGTGGCTGACCTGACCAGGATTGGCATTGACCAGCACCACATCCATACCATTGCCAAGCAAGGCGTCGATATTACTGGCCTGCCGAAGGCGACCGTGAGACAGCGCAACGATTTCTTGGCGCGGCTGGACCACGGGTTTTGGGATCTGAACCTGCTGCTCTTCTTCTTTGCCCTGGCCCTGTTTCTATTTGCGGTCTGGTCCGCCAGCTGGGGCTGGGCGGCGGGCCTGCTGTTGCTGATGGGAGTGACCTATCTGCTAGGCCGTCACTTTGTCCGGCATGTCCCCCACGCACACCAGACGGAGTGTCAAACCGCCCTGCGGCATGGTGAGATCCTGCTGTTGGTCGACGTCCCCCACTGGCGGCTTGCCGCGGTGGAGAGGGCCATACGTCGACAACACCCGGAGATGGAGCTTGGGGGGGTGAGCTGGACCCTGGATGCCCTGGGCATCTGAGCATCACCGACCCTTTTGTCAGATTAGCCACAGAGACACAGAGAACTCAGAGACTTCTATGTAACTCTATTATGGGATAAGTGATAACGCAGAATAGATACATTGCAAAGGATAGAACTCCAGGTTTTTCTGCAATCACCCTGCTCCGTGTCCTCTGTGTCTCCGTGGCAAAATTCTTTAACGGTTAATCTGACAAAGTAGACTTAATACCACTCGGTTATTCTCAGGTACTAATCCCACTGTGCCGCAGCAGTGGATCGATGTGGGGTTCACGACCCCGGAAGGCAACAAACAGCTCCATGGCGTCCTTCGAGCCTCCCTGCTCCAGAATATTGTGCAGGAAGGCCTGCCCCGCCTTTGCATCAAAGATACCCTGCTCCTCGAACAGGGAGAAGGCGTCCGCCGACAGGACCTCGGCCCATTTATAACTGTAGTAACCCGCCGCATAGCCGCCGGCGAAGATGTGGGAGAAGCCATGGGCGAAGCGGTTCCATTCCGGTGGGTGAACTACCGCGACCTGCTGCCGGACCTGGTGCAGGATCGCGTAGATGCGTCCGCCCTTGGCCGGGTCGTACTCCTGGTGGATCCGGAAGTCGAACAGGGAGAATTCCAGCTGGCGCAGCATCTGCATGGCGGATTGGAAGTTTTTCGCCCCCTTCATGCGTTGGTAGAGTTCGTCCGGAATCGGCTCCCCGGTCTCGAAATGGCCGGAGACCAGGTCCAGTGCCGCCTTCTCCCAACACCAGTTCTCCATGAACTGGCTGGGCAGTTCAACCGCATCCCAGGCAACACCATTGATGCCAGCCACCGCCGGGTAGTCGATGCGCGTGAGCAGGTGATGCAGGCCGTGACCAAACTCGTGGAACAGGGTCTCCACCTCATCGTGGGTGAACTGGGCTGGTTTGTCTCCCACCGGCGGGGAGAAGTTGCAGGTGAGATAGGCTACCGGGAGCTGATCGAGTTTAGCGGTGAAGAAGCGGGTGGTGCATTCGTCCATCCAGGCACCGCCCCGCTTCTTCTGGCGGGCATAGAGGTCGAGATAGAACTGACCCCGCTCCCGGCCCTGCGCATCGCGGATCTCGAAAAAACGCACATCCGGATGCCAGCGGTCGACCTCGGCAATCTCCTTGATGCGGATGTCATAGAGCCGCTCCACCACGGCAAACATGCCGGGCACCACCCGGGTCTCCGGGAAGTAGGGCTTGAGCTCCTCCTGGGTGATGTTGTGGCGGTGCTGACGCAGCTTTTCCGCATAGTAGCCGATGTCCCAGGCTTCCAGGGCCTGCATGTCATGCTGCTCGTTGGCGAAGGCATTGAGATCGTCCAGCTCCTGCTGGGCCTGGGCCTGAGAGCGTTCCGCCAGGTCGGTGAGGAAGGCCATCACCTGATCGCAGGAGCGGGCCATCTTTTTTGCCAGAGATTGCTCTGCATAGTTTGCAAAACCCAGCAACTGGGCCTGTTCATGACGCAGGGCGAGGATCTGTTCCATGATCTCGCTGTTGTCCCACTGTCCGGCGTGGGGACCCTGGTCCGAGGCGCGGGTGGCATAGGCCTCATAGACCTCCCGGCGCAGTTCCCGATTATCGGCGTAGTTCATCACTGGCAGGTAGGAGGGGAGATCCAGGGTCAGCAGCCAGCCGTCGTGCAGGGATGTACCCGTGTCGCGGGAGGCAGG
>CBDVCD010000228.1:0-5943 GCA_965372385.1 uncultured Gammaproteobacteria bacterium
GTGCAGGTGGCAAGCTCTGTTGAAAAAGCAGACCCAATAAAAAGGGGATTAAGACGTCCCTTGCTTGTTTCATTTCCTCAAGACCTGGGGTTGAAAAAGCAGACCCAATAAAAAGGGGATTAAGACCGTAGCTCAGTGGATTGACCGGCGCTTCTGGCTTAAGTTGAAAAAGCAGACCCAATAAAAAGGGGATTAAGACGCAATTCACGTCGGATAGCGGTCATGGCCGCTGTGTTGAAAAAGCAGACCCAATAAAAAGGGGATTAAGACTAGGAGGCCATATCGAGGTGATACCATGTTTCTCGTTGAAAAAGCAGACCCAATAAAAAGGGGGTGAGTCCTGACCCTTTGTCCAGTGGACAAAGGAAGCAGGGCGAACGACTCGCCAGGCCGTTCTCGGGCTTCCTGCCCTTCACGGCATTTGTACTTCCATTACTGGTTCCCACGGTCCTCCGTGGTAACCCATACCTCCGGTAGGCATTCCCACGGAGGACCGTGGGAACGATTGGAAACATCATCATGCCATTAAAAACCAGCCTTGTGATTTTCTTATCGCTCATCCTCCCCCTGTGTCAGCACCACCACGATTGAAAACAGACAACACAAATCGTATCGGCTTGGCAGCACCATTACCGCCAACGTGGGAAGCGCCTTTCTCACCTATCAAAACGGCACGGTCAAGCACGTCAAGCATTGGGTCGGTGTACTGAAATCGCCGGATGGATGGCAGACGACAGAATCCGCCTCGCCAGATTTCGTGCGCAAGGAGCTGATCTACTCCGGCAAGAGCGGTTCCACGGTGGAGATCAACTATCGGGAATTTCGTGGCGCTCTGCATTTGGCGGCGCCATCGTTCTATCAGTCGATCAAATATGATCTCAATGAATCATCAAAGGTCAATTTCCAGAATTTCCGCTTCGAAATCCTGGACGCCACGAATTCGATGATCACGATAAAAATCCTATCAGATTAAGCAAAAACACCGCGCACCTACGTGAATTCCACGGGCATTGCCCCTGACGAAACAGGTTTCATGCGCGTAGGCGCGCGTGCATTTATCAACTATCCGCGGTGATCCTGATCACATTCGCGGGTAAACGCGTAGGCGGAACCCGATTGAATGACTGTACCGTCGGAATCGAGATAGTAGCCCGAGGTCCCAATTACAGCGGTATCCCCATCCACATCGAGCGACCTGCCAAACGAGTCATTATCCGTACCAAAGTTGGCTGGGTGATAGTAAGGATCGGATGCTCGGTAACGTTGAAGGGGAGGGAACCCCCCGACTCCAGTTGAAAAAAACAGACCCCATGGAAAGGGCGTCCACACCTTTCAGGTGGTGCTGCCGAATCCCACTGGTATGGATGATATTTATTTCTTACTTTAACTAAATACCATTACCTATTGTTTATTCTATATATCCTTTATGCGCTTCTTCTTGCCAGAGAGGTGCCGCTCGCGCATATCCGACTCGATGTAACGATCTGTCGTGGCCATGCTGGCGTGTCCGGCATCGTCACGCACATGTTCCCGGGGGCGGAATTTGACGTCCTCGGAGATCCCGGTATGCCGCAGCCAGTGAACGGTGGCGGCCTTGAGTTCGCCCGCATCCTCCTCGAGACCTTCCTGGCACATCCTTTCATAGGAGGCATCGAAACAGGCCTGGACGATGTTCCGGATATTCCTCGAGCTGGTCATCGGTCCCTTGCCACGTTTTTTCGAGATCAACGGGATCTGTTCGCCAGGGGTTGGAAGGAGGGGTAGTGCAAGGGATTTTCGGTAGCGTTTAAGTGCAACCAACATCGCATCACATACGGTTATCGTTCTGTTTTTATTGCCTTTTCCTGTCACATGTAACCACCAGTGTCCATCATGATCTCTGCGGAAGTCACCCATCACCGGCCGGGAGCGTTCATCGGCCACCAGGTCCGAGATACGCAGATACATGGCAAACAGACAATTCATGATAAACAGCGTCCGTTCATGTTTTTCGGGATTTTCATCCGCCATCATCTCTGCAGTTTCTACTACATAATCCCACTGTAAGTTACTGATTCTTCTAACAGCTGGACGCAGATGATCCTTGCGGACAAACTTGCTTTTCTGGCGAATCAGGGCGACGGGATTGGCCTCGATGAGGTCTTCCTGCACCAGGTATTTGTAAAAGGAAGATAGCGCGGTAAAGGTGGCCTTGATGGTGGCCTGAGAGGGAAAAAAGTGTCGCGCATTGGGTTTTGCGCCACCTTTGTATTCAGCTTTGGAAACAGACGCCACAAATGGCCGCCAGTCATCACTGGGAATCCTCAGGCCATCCTTGTCCTTGAAGCGTGCCACGTTTTTGGTGCCGATCCAGGCCAGCGGCGGATCGATGCAGAAACGTATAAATTCCTCGATGTGTTCGCGTCTGAGGCTAATAGCCGCGGACCGCTCAACGCGCCACGACCATTGCAGCAGACGTTCGATCTCTCGGCGATAACTGTTGAAGGTCGCCGTGCTGCCATTGTAGCTGTAGAGAAACTTCAGTGCGTACTCAAGATCGCGATCGCTGCCGGGTACCTCCATAGCCCCAATGAACGCCTTGGTGGAAAACTCCCGCTGTTTAAATGGATTGCCGATATAGGCCAGGTTGTCGACGATAGGGGCTGGCGGCTCACGTGTTGGGTTCATGGGATCCGATGGTTTGTCGTGGAGAATGGCTAAATCCTAGCCTAATATCCGCCTCCTATCAATATTCCGATATTAACAAATATCGGAAATAACATATGTACGCGCAAACAGCTTGTCATGGGTGTTTCACCTACCCTCAATGTAAGTACTTACTTTGAATCTTGTTTAGGAGATGCAATGACCAGGATGGATTGAGCGACTTTTTTCTGGCCATATGGATGAGCACAACTCTAGCCCTGCTTCGGTATCACCACCTGTGGGCAGACAGCCGCTATCTCTCGATAGACCCGCCAGGGCTGCTCTTCATAACGCCGGGAGAAGTGGAAAGGTATCAGGTGCTTTACCTCCGCCTCATTGCCTATTTCACCACAGGCCAGCGTCGTCAGATGACCGGTGCGCCGGGCCTGTTCCGACTCCTGTTGCAGGAATGTGGCCTCGCAAAACAGGGTGTGCGCCCGCTTCGCCAACGTCTGAAGTTTCCGACGGTTCTCGGTTGTATCCGCAAAGTCCGTGGCATAGACCAGGTTGCTGCCCAGGGTTACCAGGATCAGCTCGTCGGCCAGCTGGGCCACGCTCCTGTTGCCACCATTCGGCAGCGAGATGCTGGCTTTATCGTCGCCGGCATAGAGACGTTTCTTCAGTTCATTCAGCCAGGGACCGGGTTCCAGTTGCAACTCAAGCAACCGCTCCTTGCGTATATTGAACTCGGTAGCGGGCTCATAGGCAAAGGCCAATACCGGTGTGCCATGATCCAGGGTAACGGCGCGGACACGGAAAGCGGACTCCTCCAGCAGCACACCCTCCTGGAGTATCTCTTCACCCCGGAACTCATGGCCCTCTTGACCAGCCTGCAGACGGTATCTTTTCAGGCGACTGCCGTGCAGCTCCGCCACCTCGAACAACGGCCCTCGCCTGCCGATCCGGTCCCAGTGAATCCCCCCGATGAGACCCTCGATGTTGGCCGCCAGACCCGGTGGCCCATAGAGACGGCAGACACTGCTCTCGCCGATACGGGAACGCAACAGCCAGAGAAAGCCACTGATGTGGTCGACATGGGTATGGGTGATGAAGACATCGCTGACCTGATGGGCAATACGTGCCGGTAGACGTAAGCCTTCACCGAGGTCGAACAGCAGGCTGCGCCGCTGGTGGCGCAGACGTAGATGCAGCAGCGGATCGCCAAAGACACCGTTGATCAGCACAGCCATGGCGGTTCCTACATGTACCAGGGGTCGCACACCACCGTTGCCGCTCATCGCCGCGTCCGGCAACAGATCCGGCGGCGGTATATAGCGAACCAGCTTGTCGGCAAAGGGTTTACTGGTGGTCAACAGGCCATCGGGGCCACGACAGGCATCGCGCACCAGTAACCCGTCGGCTTGCCTGGATGTGGGAGGACAACGAATGCTGAGTGTTTCCTTATCGGCACAGGTCACCTCACCCATCGCCAGCGTACGGTCCCTATCAAGGAAAGCCACCTGCTTGCCCAGCCAGGCTTCCGGCGCATTTCTGGGCGGGGTTCCAACCGTTTGTAGCCGCTGCAAGGGAAGCACGCGTTCCTCCGCCCCATCGAGGTAGAGATCCCACAGATGTGTTCGCTGCCGGGCACGCTTCATCTTGCCGGGACGGCGGGCCTTTTCCGCTGCCTTGATATAGGCCAGCTCGATCCCCAGGGTCTCCAGCTCAGGCAGCAAGGGAAGCGGCTGATCTTGACGCATCAATACCAGCACCAGATCGATATTCGCTGCCTGAACCAGTGAGCTGAGCAGTTCGGCACCGGCAACCCCCCTGTTCACGCCAGGTGCATCCAGTATCAGGGTGCCCACGGAAACCCTGTCAGCCAACACCCTGACCGCACAGACCAGCGGCAGGCGGAATCTGGCGGCATCCAGGGAGCAGAGCGCCTCCAGCCCCTTCAGGGACCACCCCACTTTTTGCCAATGCCCCAGACAAACGGCGCCGGGTGCGCCAAAGACCGGTGAGCCCGGGTCCGCACTGAGACACCAGACCGACCGATCCAAACCCGATAACTGCGCGGCCAGACCCGCGGCCAGGGTGGTCTTGCCGATACCCGGAGGGCCAAACAGCAATACCCGTCGATCCCGGCTCAACAGATGAGCGGTGATGAAGGCAGGTTCACACGCGAAATATTCTGCGGAAACTGACGGGTTCATATGCCCTCCCCTGTACTGAGCATAGTGGAAGCGGGAGCAGCGTATTTCCGGGTCATCGCCTGCTGGTCATTGTCAGACCGCTGTGGGGTTTCTACTCCTTGGCGCTGGTGAGCTTCTGGTGGCTATGGGCGGGTGTAATGGGCATCTCCACCAGCCTGGGCTTCGAAAACCCAAAGATCGCCCTAGAATTTTTCTTTGTATACGATTTCAGAAAAGCTACTCTCAAGCCCATCCACATCATAAGCGGTCACTCCAAAATAGTATCCACCCTGAGTAAGGTCCGTGATGAGGTAATCCGTAGCTAACCCATCCTTTAGATCAACGTGTTGGGTCATATCATCAGGGGTGTTTCCGTAATAAATTCGATAACCGCCGATATCGGTGGGTGCCAAGACGGTTCCATCAGTACGGGTAATTGGTGTAGTCCAGGACAAACTAAATAGAACCAGTATGTCTGGTTCTGTAATTTCCACTACCTCATCGACGTTGATGATATCGATAGTTACGGCCGCACTGTCGGTATTAGCACCGTCACTGGCCTGGGCGGTCAGTACATACTGCTGGGTGGTCTCGTAGTCCAGGTTGCTGTTGTCGGCGATCGTGATCTCACCGGTATTGGTATCGATGGCAAAGATGCCATCGGCATTACCGGCAGTGATGCTGTAGCTCAGGGCCTGACCATCCAAATCGGTATCGTTGCCGGTATTGGCATCGTTGAGGTTGGTCACGACCGTGCTGTTGACCGCATCTTCGGCCACTGAGGTGATCAGGTCATTGAGAAGCGGCACATTTACGCCGGGCTCTGAAACGGGTTCTTCTTCTCCACAATAATAAGGGGAATCTGGATTTACTTCGGTACAATCCAAATCGGTTTTTGAACCTTCTGCAAAGGCTGAATTGGGAGAAACAAATACCGCGGAGATACAAGCAAACGTAGCAATAACCAGGTTTGATAATGATCTTTTCATTGAACTATACGCTGCTTGATGTTTTACAAAGTCGTAATAATTGCTTTGACGTGTAATGCTAATGGTAATGGTTTTCCTCTGCACTTGACAATTAGCGACCCACGCCACTGTGCGGACTCAATTAAATGAATAAC
>CBDVCD010000229.1:0-5936 GCA_965372385.1 uncultured Gammaproteobacteria bacterium
GGCTTCCTGCCTCCCGCAACACTACTCCGTCCATGGAGGGCGTGTGCGTTTGTGGCGGTGCAGGTCAAGGCACAATGACGCGGACTAAATCGCCTGGAGCGATTTGAACAGCTAGAGCTGACCCGTAGGGTGGAGGGCAGGATGCCCGGAATAATAGTTATTCTATTCCAAGGAGTTGTAAAGCTTACCGCTCCATGCTCACGCCCCTCACCTACGTCCATGTAGGCGACGCAGACATGCGCCGCCACAAACGTGCAATCTACACCATAGCGTGATTCACCCAGTGGGTGAAGGTGCCTAGCGAACAAAACAAACATAATTTCAACTCGTTAACAGTAGAATGGAGCGGTCAACTGAGGAATCTAGGTTCAACCATTAGCAGGAGCACACATGAAGATCTCCATCATCAGCGGCAGCCACCGGAAAAACTCGCAAAGCACCAAGGTCGCCCGCTTTATGCAACAATCGCTCGAACAGAACCGGCTGTGTGACGACACCTGGTTTTTCGACCTGGCGGATAATCCGCTGCCGCTGTGGGACGAGGGGGTCTGGGAGGGAGATCCGGCCTGGCAGGAGCGTATGGGGCCGATCCATGCACAGCTCAGCAAGAGTGACGGCTTCATCATCGTCTCGCCCGAGTGGCATGGTCAGGTGCCAGCGGGATTGAAGAACTTCTTCCTGCTCTGCGGCAGGGATCAGCTGGGTCACAAACCGGCGCTGATCACCAGTGTCTCAGCTGGTGACGGTGGCGCCTACCCGGTGGCCGAGCTGCGTATGAGCAGCTACAAGAACAACCGGATCTGCTATATCCCGGAACAGATCATCGTACGCCATGTGGAATCGGTGCTGAACGACGACCCTGCACAGAACGATCCGGCTTCCGACAGCTATTACCGTGATCGCATCCAGTATGCCCTGGGTATCTTGAGCGAATACGCCAAGGCCCTGGGGCAGGTACGGGCCAGCGGTGTAACTGATACCGATGTCTTCAAGAATGGTATGTAAAAGGACGATCTTGGCCATCAACCCTGGTTGACACACGAACCCCGGCTTCGGAGACACGCCAGGGTCCTGGCTTTGGTAAGAACCAGCACCGAATTGAACATGACCCGCTATTTCACGAGCATTTATCTGCTGTTCGCCCTACTGCTGTTATGCCACACCACGGCAGCCGAGCAGGTTATCGATGCCTTCGAGTTCGATGACTTCCCCCTGGAAGAGCCGATACAGCATCCGGACTGGTTCAAACACAGCTTCCTCGATCTGCAGGAGGACCTGGCGGAGGCGATCGGCGGCGGGAAAAAGGGCATCATCGTCTACTTTGGCCAACAGCGTTGCGCCTACTGCAGGATGCTGTTTCAGGTGAATTTCGGCCTCACGGATATCACCGCCTATACCCGGCGCAACTTCGATGTGATCGCTATCGATATCTGGGGCGTGGATGAGGTCACCGACGTCAATGGCGAGCTACTCACCGAACGTGAGTTCTCACTCCGGGAGCAGACCAACTTCACCCCCTCGTTGATCTTCTATGATGAGACAGGTAAAGAGGCACACCGCCTGCGTGGCTACTACCCCCCCTACAAGTTCCGTGCCGCCCTGGAGTACGTCGCCGACAAGCACTACCTGCGGGAGTCCTTCCCTGACTACCTGGCTCGCGGTGATTCCGGGACCGCCTTCGAACCGGGGGAGCTGAACGAGGAGGAGTTTTTCATCCCCCCACCGCATAATCTGGACCGTTCGCGCTTGCCCAGCAAACGCCCCCTGGTGGTCTTCTTCGAACAGGGCAACTGCCACGCCTGTGATGTGCTGCATGGCCAACCGCTACGGGAATCCGCGATCAACCAGTTGATCCGCCAGTTCGACAATGTGCAGCTCGATATCCGCGCGGAGACACCGGTCATCACACCCCAGGGGAAAAGGACCAGCGCCAAACAGTGGGCCCAGGAGCTGGGGCTCTTCTATACCCCCTCCCTGCTCTTCTTCGACGAACAGGGTAAAGAGATCATCCGGGTCGACTCGGTGGTGCGGTTCTATCGACTGAGAAACGTGATCAACTACATCACCAGCCGCGGCTATCTCAGCGAGCCCAACTATCAGCGTTGGCGTGTAACCAGTGGATTTTAAATTTCAGTGGCCGCTCAAGAAGAGATTTTCACCACTAACGGCATCGAAGAGCTGCAGATGCTCAGAAGCCAGGTAGAGGCGAATCCTGTCGCCTTACCTCAGGCCGGCGGTACGGTGCGTGCGTCATGGGTCGAGGTGAGCGAGATCGCGAAGAGAAAGTCGGTCCAGATCACATCCATGCCAATGATATCGATATCTGCACCAGGCCGGAAAGACCGTTTACGGCATGGATGCCGTAACCGAGCCTACATGGACGTATTCACGGCGTGTCTTTCAGGCCTGGTGCAGGTATCAGGGTTCAAACGTAGCGGTCAACCGCTCATGGACAAAACAGCCGCAGGTACTCCTCATATTCATCCTGTTTCCGGTGCAGACGCTGGTACTGAGAGGCCTTGTAACCGCCACGCAGGGTCTGCTCCACCTTCTCCAGTTTCTTCTCCGTTTTCCAGCAGCGCTCCTCATCCACCCTCTTCTTCGCGGGATGGGTCGAGCTGTTTTTCCTGGGTTTTACCGGCTCTTTTACCAACCTCATCGCAGGTTTCGAGGGGGTCATGCCACTGCTCTGTTCGATGACCTGGGTCTTCTCCTGCTCGCCCGCCTGGCAGGGTGTCTGGCGAAATTCCACGTTGCCGTTGAGGGTGCATCGATAGAGCTCAAGGGCCCGGATTGGGGAGGGGATGCCGCAGGTTGCCAGCAGACCCAGGGCACACAGCGAAACAGAGCAGCATTGGCGGATCGAAGGGATAAAAGTGTGAGCCATGGGCCAACCCGTAAGAAGTGTCTCTCGAGTATAGGCAAACGGCACTGGCCTGCTCAAGAATCTTCATCCTTCGCCGAAGGATCTGGGTGCTAACTCTAAGCAATAAAAGACCTATGGACCTGGAACAAGAGAACCGAATATTACGTCAGCGGCTGCTCGAGCTGAACCGAAAAGCTCAGACGAACGAGGCGACCCTGAAGCGCTTTCATGCCCGTGAGCTTGAGCTGCTTACCGCCGACTCACTTCCCGAACTGCTGAACAGCCTCACCGACGGCATGCAGTCCTCTTTCCAGATCCAGAATATCCGGTTGGTATTGAAGGACACTGAACATGAGATCCGTCAGCTGCTCTATAACACGGGCATCCCGGAAGATGCCTTTCCCACCATCGAATTCGTCGATGAACTCGAGACCTACAGCGATCACTACAGCCATTTGAGCCGCCCATGGCTCGGTCCCTTCCTGAGCCCGGAGCACGACAATCTGTTCAGTGACACCCGGGGGCTGCGCAGTATCGCAATCCTACCGATCCATTGCCACAGTCAGCTGGTAGGCAGCCTGAATCTGGGCAGCGGCAACAGTGACCGCTTTACCCGTCATTACGCCAGTGATTTTCTCGGACGTCTGGCCACGGTTGGAGGGGTCTGCCTGGAAAATGCCATCAACCGGGAGAGGCTGGTCATCAGCGGTCTCACCGACCCATTAACCCAGCTGCATAACCGGCGTTATCTCGATCGGCGTCTGCACGAAGAGCTGGCACGCTCCAACCGCTACCAACAACCCTTGAGCTGTCTGTTCGTAGACGCGGACCATTTCAAGCAGATCAACGACAACCATGGACATCAGGCGGGCGATACCATCCTCCGGGAGCTGGCCTGCCGCCTGCGTTCGCAGTTGCGTGCCAATGACGTGGCGACCCGCTATGGCGGCGAGGAGTTTGCCTTGCTGCTGCCGCAGACCTCTCTCGCGGAGGCCATGCTGCTGGCGGAGCGCATCCGGCTGGAGGTCGCCTCCAATCCCTTCACACTGAATGACGGCACCATCCTTCGGCTCACGGTATCGATTGGGGTGAGTGATACCCTGCCCATGCCCGGTACCCCCCCCCATAAGGAGTTGGGGGAATACCTGCTCGACAGTGCCGATCAGGCGCTTTACCTGGCAAAGGCCAATGGTCGCAATCGCATTGAGCACCTGCCGGACCCGGAAGCCAAGCAGGTGCCGCTACAGCTCTGATCAAACCCCGAGCAACGGGATTGATCAGGTACTAAGATCGCCTGAATAGGGGCGTGAGATAGGACAATTCTTTTTTTCCGGGGCCCCAAAGCTACTCACCCAGGTTGTTATGACTACCGTCACAGTAGGGTGGTGTTTTGGTCTGCTTACACCGGCAGAGCCAGGCCTCAGCGGTTTTTTCCGCCTTGAAGCCCAGTGGCTCGATCTCCGTACCCTGATGGGAACCATCACAAAAGGGCTGATTGGCGGAACGCCCACAGGCACACCACCAATACTCGTTGCCCTCGTTCAACTTGACCGCAATCGGCTGGTTCGCGGCAATCTTCACCTTCTCCATTTCATTCTCCTGTATGCAAATCAGAAACCACCTAGCGGACAACTATACCCGGGAATAAACGCCTTTGCAGAACGGTATCTGCTACCCTCAGGGCTCTACTCCTGGAGCAGACGAGCCATGCCCAAGCAAAAGGCGGAAATCAACAGTCATTGGATCAGCTACGATCGGCAACATGTCTGGCACCCCTATAGCGCGATCGGGGCCGATCTGCCGGTCTATCCGATCCTGTCCGCCAAGGGGGTGCGTCTGAAGCTGGCGGACGGCAGGGAGCTGATTGACGGCATGTCTTCCTGGTGGTGCGCCATCCATGGCTACAACCACCCGGAGATGAACCGGGCGGTGGAGGAGCAACTCCACGCCATGGCCCATGTGATGTTCGGCGGACTCACCCACCAACCGGCCGTGGAGCTTGCCGAGCAGCTGGTCCAGCTGACACCGGAACCCCTGCAGGCGGTATTCTTCGCCGACTCAGGCTCGGTCTCGGTGGAGGTTGCCATGAAACTGGCGATTCAGTACTGGCACGCCAAGGGGGAGCCGGCCAGACAACGATTTCTCACCATCCGCCGGGGTTATCACGGTGACACCTTCGGCGCCATGTCGGTGTGCGATCCGGTAACCGGCATGCACAGCCTCTTCTCGGCTATGCTGACTCAGCAGTACTTCGTGGATTCGCCCGCCTGCCGTTTTGGCGAACCCTGCGGCGATGCGGATATCGCACCCCTTGAACGGCAACTGGCCGCAAACCAGGCAACCATCGCCGCCATCATCCTGGAGCCCATCGTTCAGGGTGCCGGTGGCATGCGCTTCTACTCGGCGGAATACCTGCGCCGGGTCAGAGAGCTGTGCGACCAGTATGGAGTACTGCTGATCCTGGACGAGATCGCCACCGGTTTTGGACGCACGGGTCGACTGTTCGCCTGCGAACATGCTTCAATCGCACCCGACATCATGTGCCTGGGCAAGGCCCTCACCGGAGGCTATCTGACCCTGGCCGCCACCCTGACCACCCGGGAGATAAGCCGCATCATCCGTCAGGGCGATCCCGGGCTGTTCATGCACGGCCCCACCTTCATGGCGAATCCCCTCGCCTGCGCCGCCGGCCTGGCCAGTCTGAAACTGCTCCTGGCGTCCCCCTGGCAGGCACGCGTCAGGGAGATTGAGCAGGGCCTACATGATGGCCTGGCAGCCTGCCGGGGACTGGCGCATGTGGCGGATGTGCGGGTGCTGGGCGCGATCGGGGTGGTGGAACTGAAGCAACCCCTGGTGATGCAACGGATTCAGCCCATGTTCGTCGAGCGGGGCGTCTGGGTGCGCCCCTTCGGTCGTCTGGTCTATCTGATGCCCGCCTACATCATCGAGCCTGAGGATCTGCGCAGACTGACCGGCGCGGTTACCGATGTGGTGGCGACCTTGGCTTGAACCTTTATCCTAGAATCTGCAGTTGGACGGGGTAGAGTGTGCGTTTTTGGGGGTGCAGGTC
>CBDVCD010000230.1:0-5922 GCA_965372385.1 uncultured Gammaproteobacteria bacterium
ATGCCGAAAAGGCCTGCCGCCTTTGGTCGCAGCCATGGGCAGCTCCTACGACGGCCATTTCAGTGTGAAGAGATGGGCATGACATAGGGAGCTGAATAGTTACCCACACTTCAGATCTTTACTAACGCGCTCAATGCATCCATCGGCCAGCGAGAGCGGGCGGAAAATTCCAATGGCTCATGCTGCCCCGCCAGCAGGCGTTGACAACCCGCATAGGCGATCATCGCCCCGTTGTCGGTGCAGAACTCCGGTCTTGGGTAGTAGGCGGAGCCGCCCTCCTTCTGCATCATCTCGCCGATTTTCTCCCGCAGACGCCGGTTGGCGCTGACCCCGCCGGCCATCACCAGGGTCTTGATGCCGGTCTGGCGAACCGCCCGCCGGCACTTGAGCAGCAGGGTATCGACCACCGCATCCTCAAAGGCCCGGGCGATATCGGCCCGGGTCTGCTGCGGAATGGGTTGCCCCTCATCCCGCTGGGCGGCCTGCAGGGTATTCAGGGCGAAGGTCTTCAGACCGCTGAAGCTGAAGTCCAGACCCGGCCGGTCGATCATGGGACGGGGAAAGTGGTATCTCTTCGGATCCCCCCGTTCAGCCGACCGCGCCAGTTCCGGCCCACCCGGGTAAGGCAGACCCAGCAGCTTGGCGGTCTTGTCGAACGCCTCACCCGCCGCGTCGTCCAGGGATTCCCCGAGCAGTCGATATTGACCCACCCCGGCAACCTTCACCAACTGGGTATGTCCACCGGATACCAGCAGTGCGACAAACGGGAACTCCGGCGGCACCGGCTCCAGCATGGGGGCCAGCAGATGCCCCTCCATATGGTGAACCGCCACCGCGGGCAACCCCCAGGACCAGGCCAGACTGCGCCCCACGGCCGCACCCACCAACAACGCACCCACCAGCCCCGGACCCGCGGTATAGGCGATGCCATCGATCGAGCCGGGGGCGATCCCCGTCTCACGTAGCATGCCCCGCAGCAAGGGCAATACCTTGCGCACATGGTCCCGGGAGGCCAGCTCCGGCACCACGCCCCCGTACTCCGCATGTACATCGGTCTGACTGTGCAGGGCGTGCCCCAGTAGACCCTGTGTACTGTCGAACACCGCCACACCTGTCTCGTCACAGGAGGTTTCTATGCCTAATACGCGCATTTGCCTGATAAAAAAGTCTTAAATTTAACCGTTACCTTTGCAAACCGGCACGCCAATGAGTAGAATTCGCGCCTTTCATCCGGTTGAGAAAGCTTAACAGAATCGAGGAACCAGCATAGATGCCTAACGTACGCGTCAAAGAGAACGAACCTTTTGAAGTTGCCATGCGCCGTTTCAAGCGCTCCTGCGAGAAGGCCGGCGTGCTCGCCGAAGTCCGCCGCCGCGAATTCTACGAAAAACCCACCTGGGAGCGTAAGCGCAAGGCCGCCGCCGCGGTTAAACGCACCCTGAAAAAGGTCTCCCGGGAAAACCGTCGCTGGGAACGCCAGTATTGATCCCGTCCAGTTGACCACTGTCCGCTCCGGACCTCAATCGCCATGCTGAAACAACGCATCCAGGATGATGTCAAGACCGCCATGAAGGCGAGGGACAAGCCTCGCTTGGCCACCTTGCGCCTGATCACCGCCGCCATCAAACAGCGTGAGGTCGACGAGCGAATCGAGCTGGACGATAGCCAGGTCCTGGCCATTCTGGACAAGATGATCAAGCAGCGGCGGGACTCCATCAAACAATATGAGCAGGCCGGACGCACCGAGCTGGCTGAGCAGGAACTCAGTGAAATCACCGTCATCCAGGACTACCTGCCGGCAGGTCTGAGCGACGGGGAGATCCTGGCCATGATCGACGAGGCTATCTCGGCGACAGGCGCCAGCGGCATGCAGGATATGGGCAAGGTGATGAGCCAGCTGAAACCCAGGATGCAGGGCCGGGCCGACCTGGGTCAGGTCAGTGGACTGGTCAAGCAGAAGCTCAGCGGCTGACCCCTACACCACCCAACCTGGCTGGTTTCAGCTATCCTATGGTTAATTCTTCCTAGCTGACAGGCCATCCAAAACCCATGGGCGGCAGAATTCCACCGCAATTTATCGATGACCTGCTCAACCGCGTCGATATCGTCGACGTCATCAACCGACGCGTTCCCCTCAAACGGACAGGCAAGGAGTACCAGGCCCGCTGCCCCTTCCATGACGAAAAGACCCCCTCCTTCACGGTAAGCAGCGAAAAGCAGTTTTATCACTGTTTCGGCTGTGGCGCCCATGGTTCGGCCATCGGCTTCCTCATGGATTACGACAACCTGGACTTTGTCGATGTCATCGAGGAGCTGGCCGGTCTGGTGGGTATCGAGGTCCCGCGGGAAGAGGGCTTCCAGCAGGGCCCTGACCTGCGCCCGCTCTACACCCTGCTGGAACAGGCCAGCGGTTTCTATCAACGCCAACTTCGGCAACACCCCCAGGCCGAAGAGGCGGTGAACTACCTGAAAAGCCGCGGCTTGAGCGGAGAGATCGCCGCCAGTTTCGGGATAGGTTATGCCCCCCCGGGCTGGGACAACCTGTTGCAGGCGCTGGGCAACACGGATCTCACTATCTCGCAGCTGCGGGAGACCGGTCTCATCTCCGAACCCGAGGCCGACAAGCGTTATGACCGCTTCCGCAACCGCATCATCTTTCCCATCCGCGACCAGCGGGGCCGGGTGATCGGATTCGGTGGGCGGGTATTGAGTGAAGCGGATTCACCCAAGTACCTCAACTCCCCGGAGACCCC
This sequence comes from uncultured Gammaproteobacteria bacterium, assembly GCA_965372385.1. Lineage (GTDB taxonomy): Bacteria > Pseudomonadota > Gammaproteobacteria > Chromatiales > Chromatiaceae > JASJBU01. The sequence goes on from CBDVCD010000230.1 coordinate 2,754, forward strand.
CGTATTCCACAAAGGCCGTGAACTCTACGGTCTGTACGAGGCCAGAAAGGCACTGCGTAAAATTGAACGACTCCTGGTGGTGGAGGGTTATATGGACGTAGTGGCCCTGGCCCAGTTCGGTATACGCAACAGTGTCGCCACCCTGGGCACCGCCACATCAAAGGAGCATCTGGAGCTGATCTTTCGCACCTGCCCACAGGTGGTCTTCTGCTTCGATGGGGACCGCGCCGGTCGGGATGCCGCCTGGAAGGCACTGCAGACCTCCCTGCCAGTGATGCGGGACGGCCGGGAGGCAAGGTTTCTCTTTCTCCCGGAGGGCGAGGACCCGGACACCCTGGTGCGGCAGGAGGGAACAGAGAACTTTCAACGGCGCATCGATGACGCCCCACCACTTTCTCAGTTTCTGTTCGACCACCTCTCAGCCCAGGTGCGCATGGACTCCATCGACGGGCGCGCCAACCTGGCGGAACGGGCAAAACCCCTGTTGGAAAAAATCCCGCCGGGGGTGTTTCGGCGCATGATGCTCCAACATCTGGAAAAGCTGGTCGGAATCAACTCCATCAGTCTGGACAAGACAAAATTCACTGGCAGACAAACTGCAAGGTCGGGGACGGAGTACAGGAAACCGCGACCTACACCTATCCGCATGGCCATAGCCCTGTTGCTCGATCGACCTTCGCTTGTCACGACTGCGGATGAAATTGACGATCGTTGGACAAAATGGGAAACGCCTGGCATCCCTTTTTTAACGCAACTACTTGAAATAATCCGTTCCCATCCTACGCTTAACAAAGCCGCTCTATTGGAGCGTTGGCGAGGCACGCCGGAGTTTCCTCATCTAAACAAACTCGCCAATTACCGGTTTGACATTCCCGGCCTGGATCCTGAGGCAGAATTGAAAGACGCGTTGAGAAAACTGAATCAGCAGTATATGAAACAAAGTGCTCCCATCCTGGGAAATCTCAAACCCAGCGAACTTTCCGCTGAAACACTGGCCCAACTTAAACAACGTTTTCCCGGCTCACGTGAACCTGATAAACAATAGGAAGGAATAAATGCCAGGCGGATCGAGATCAAAACAGGTGCAATCATAGTCAAAACCATGATAAGATGGCGAGTTCTTTTTGTAGGTGATGTTGCCTATCGATTTTCAAGGTAAGAGATGAATCAGGAACAACAGCAATCCCAGCAATCCCAGCTAAAACAACTGATTGCAAAGGGTAAGGAGCAGGGCTTCTTGACCTACGCGGAAGTCAACGACCACCTTCCAGAGGGTATCGTTGAGCCGGAACAGATCGAAGATATCGTTCGTATGATCAACGATATGGGGATCACGGTACACGAATCGGCCCCCGACCTGGAAGACAACACCCTCAGCGATAACGCCGTCACCCCGGATGAAGACGCCGCCGAGGCCGCGGCTGCCGCACTTGCCAGTGTCGACAGCGAATTTGGCCGTACCACGGACCCTGTGCGTATGTATATGCGTGAGATGGGCACGGTAGAGCTGCTGACCCGGGAGGGTGAGTTACGCATTGCAAAACGCATCGAGGAGGGGCTGCGTCAGGTCTCCGCCGCTCTCGCCGCCTTCCCTGTCACGATCGACATGCTGGTTAATCTGTTCGAAAGGATGAAGGAGGGCAATATCCGTTTGACCGATGTCACCAGCGGGTTTATTGATCCTAACGAATCTGATGAGATTCCCGTGCCCATCAATACGGCCCAGAAAAAGGCCGAGGCCGAAGCAGCCAAGTCAGCGTCAGATAAGGATAAGGATAAGGATAAGGATGACGACGACGATGAACCAGAGAATACCGGACCAGACCCGGAAGAGGTTGCGGCAAAGGCTGAAGTCTTACGCAAGCGTTATAAGGTGCTTTGCAGCGCCCTGAAAAAACATGGACGCAGTGACGCCAAAACGCAAAAGGCCCTGGAAGCAGTCGCAGAATCCTTTCTTGAGTTCAAACTGGTTCCGGTCACCTTCCACAAGCTGGTTGCCACGCTGCGTAACACCATTGAACGCATTCGTAATCAGGAACGGATCATCCTGAACCTCTGCGTTAACACGGCCAAGATGCCACGCAAGGAGTTCATCGTCTCTTTCCCGGACAACGAGACCAACCTGCAGTGGATTCAGGGGCAGATCGACAAGGGCAAGGGCTACTCCGAGGCGCTCAAGGAACACGCCACTGAAATTCAGCGCGCCCAGAAACGTCTGGTGACAATCGAAAACGACAGCCTGTTCACCATCGGTGAGGTCAAAGAGATCAACCGCAAGATGTCTATTGGTGAGGCCAAGGCCCGCCGCGCCAAGAAGGAGATGGTTGAGGCCAACCTGCGTCTGGTTATCTCCATCGCCAAAAAGTACACCAACCGTGGACTGCAATTCCTCGATTTGATTCAGGAAGGCAATATCGGCCTGATGAAGGCGGTGGACAAATTCGAATACCGACGCGGCTACAAGTTTTCCACCTATGCCACCTGGTGGATCAGACAGGCCATCACCCGCTCCATCGCGGATCAGGCCCGCACCATCCGTATCCCGGTACACATGATCGAGACCATCAACAAACTCAACCGTATCTCCCGCCAGATGATTCAGGAGATGGGCCGTGAGGCCACCCCGGAAGAGCTGGCGGTACGGATGGAGATGCCGGAGGACAAAATCCGCAAGGTCCTGAAGATCGCCAAGGAACCGATCTCCATGGAGACCCCCATCGGTGATGACGAAGACTCCCATCTGGGTGACTTTATCGAGGATTCCGGCGTAGTCTCCCCGGTCGAATCCGCCACCATGGAGGGCCTGAGCGAAGCCACCCAGAACATGCTGTCGGGTCTGACCGGCCGGGAAGCCAAGGTACTGCGTATGCGTTTCGGTATCGACATGAATACCGACCACACCCTGGAAGAGGTAGGCAAGCAGTTCGATGTAACCCGTGAACGCATCCGCCAGATCGAAGCGAAGGCACTGCGTAAACTGCGCCACCCCTCCCGCTCGGATCGCCTGCGCAGCTTCCTGGATAACGAATAACAGCAGAAACATAAAAGGGCATCCTGCAATGGATGCCCTTTTGCTATATTCTGCTAGAATCCGTGTGTTTTTTCACGGGCCCATAGCTCAGTTGGTTAGAGCAGGGGACTCATAATCCCTTGGTCCCAGGTTCGAGTC
>CBDVCD010000231.1:0-5913 GCA_965372385.1 uncultured Gammaproteobacteria bacterium
GACTAGCTGGGCTAATTTGAGGAATTTGCGATTGAAAATCGTCCAAAGATTGCCCAAAGAGGGGCGTGAGATAGGACAAATCTTTTTTTCCGTGGCCCTTATCAGCTGTACTTACTGAGCTACGGACACGACTCATCAGAGCTGAGGGGAGACACCTCTCTTCAACGTCTCTCGACGCACTCCAGTTTGAATTGCTGCATAGCGGCATGCTTGCGTTGCGGGTTCCCTTTCAGACTCTCGATTTTCTTGGTCAAGGCTTCACACTTGTCTCCCAGAGACCTCTCCTCCACCGCCGGTGCCTGAGTAATCGGATATTCCTGCTCTTCAAACATAATCGACTGCCCCTTCTCGGCGGAACAAACGAAAGATAGGGCTGCAAGGGCCAACAGGAGGGTTAACTTCTTCATCATGATTTTCTGAGCCGGTATTTTTCCAGAATTTGCGATTGTAACGGTTGATGATAACCCATCCAAAATCCTCTATCTATTCCGCTCCTCAAAATGCCCCTCACGGACTTCGAGGTATTGTTTCTCCCGCTGCCAGTCATCGGTCCAGATACTGAGGAAATTCAGGGTATCTATGTTGGCCGGCATCTGCAATGGATCGGCCTGGGCAGTCCTGGGGTTGGTTTATCGCAAATCGAGCATGCGCCCTTTCAGTTTGAATTCAGCTTAACTCTCTACTCTTCAACCATACCATTAAAAAATTGCAGGAGTTAAATCATGCCCAAGCAAAAACAGATCAAGGTGTGGGACCCGCTGATACGGGTATTCCACTGGACACTGGTAACGGCCGTTGCGGTTACCTGGTTGACAGAAGACGAATTCCTGGACCTGCATGTCTATGCCGGATACACCATCATGGTGCTACTGGCAATCCGCCTGCTGTGGGGATTCATCGGCACCCGCCATGCACGTTTTTCCGATTTTGTCCGGCCGCCCCGTGAGGCAATGACCTATTTAAAACAGCTCGTTACCGTCAGGGCCAAACGCCATCTCGGCCATAATCCGGTCGGGGGCCTGATGATCATTGTCTTGCTGATCAGCCTGATGCTGTCTTCAATAACCGGGTTGGCAATCTATGGCGTAGAAGGCTTTGGACCTTTAGCGGCCCCGTTCACCCACTACGGCATATGGGATGACCATCTGTTGGAAGAGGTCCACGAATTCTTCGCCAACTTCACTCTGGCGCTCGTGGCGGTTCATCTCTTCGGAGTAGCTCTGGGAAGTCTGATGCACCGGGAAAACCTGGTCTGGGCTATGTTTAACGGCCTCAAATCCGCCAATCACAAGGGGTAAGCCGTTCATGAGCAGACTCATCGTCAACGGGATAACAGCAATCCTGATAGCAACACCCTGGATGACACAGGCAGGTGCCATTACCGAATCACAGATGAGCTATCGGCAAATGGGCAGTGGGGATTTCAGCTCAACACGTGGAGAGATCTTATGGAACAAGGCGTTCCAAAATCCGCAATCGGGCCAGGTACGCAACTGCGCTCTATGTCATACCAACGACCTGAGCAAATCGGGTAAACACAACCGAACCGGCAAACCCATCGAACCGATGGCACCCTCAGTCAATCCGGAGCGGCTCACCGATACTCGCAAGATCGAAAAATGGCTCAAACGCAATTGTAAGTGGACTCTAGGCCGGGAGTGCACCCCCCAGGAGAAAGGGGATCTGCTGGCATTTCTCCGCGATCAGTAATCAAGATATAGAGAAACAGATAGAGGTAAAAAAGATGAAATTTAACAAAACTATCCTTGGAATTTGCCTGATTGGCATCTTTATTGGCCTGACCGGACTGGTCATGGCGGAATGGGAACATGCGGAGGATGACGATGATCGTGGTTATTTCAAGCGTTGGCTTGGAGGCTCGAAGCCCGTTATAGCCAAAGTGGAATCCAAACTTTATCAGTCTGAGTGCAGCAGCTGCCACTTCGCCTATCAGCCGGGACTACTGCCGGCCCAATCCTGGGAGCGCATCATGGCTAACCTGGAAGATCACTTCGGAGAAAATGCGGAACTTGCGGCAGAGGACAGCAGCGAAATCCTTAACTATCTGCTGGCCCATGCGGCAGGGCGAACCGACTCGGGACTGCCCAACAGGATAGCAGCATCTCAGGGGGTGGATTCCGCGCCACGGCGAATTACGCAAACGCGGTTTTTCTTACATGAGCATGATGAAATCCCCAGAAAAATGGTGCTAAAGAATGAGCAGGTCCGCTCACTCAGTAATTGCGATGCCTGCCACACCCGTGCAAAACTGGGCTCCTTCCGAGAACACGAGATCCGTATTCCAGGGTACGGTCGTTGGGATGACTGAGGCATGAATATATTATGAATAGATGGTCAGCGACTGTTCTTTTCTGCTGTTGCGTATCGCTTTCCAGTAGCATAGTGGCCGATGATTTCATGGAAGCCCGCCGTCTGATGGAGGCGGGTTCAATCCTCCCGCTCGAAACCGTGTTCGAATCGCTACGAGATCGACGGGCTGGGCGCATCCTTGAAGTGGAGCTGGAGCGCGAGGATGGTCAATACGTCTATGAAATTGAACTGCTCGACCGATTCGGTCAGGTCCGCGAGTTACGCATCGATGCCGTAACCGGAGATCTGCTGACCTCGGAATGGGAGGATTGATTCGTGCGGCTTTTGTTGGTGGAGGATGACAAGCTATTGGCAACCTCTTTGCAAAAGGAGCTGGAGCGCGAGGGCTTTGCCGTCGACCAGACGGACAATGGGGTGGATGCCGAACATATGGGTGAGGTGGAACCTTACGACATTATCGTGCTTGACCTGGGTCTGCCGCGAAAACCGGGACTGGAGGTTCTGCGATACTGGCGCCAGCAGGAGAATCGGGTCCCGGTCATCATCCTCACCGCGCGGGATGCCTGGCATGAGCGGGTGGATGGTTTCAAGGCCGGTGCGGATGATTATCTGGGCAAACCCTTTCATGTGGAAGAGCTTGTCGCACGTATCCTGGCGCTGGTCCGCCGCAGTCACGATATGCCGGGAGAGACCTTGCGGATCAGTGGGCTCGTCTTGGATGAAGAACGGCAGCAGGTCAGGCTCCCCAACGGCGACATGCTCAGCCTGACTGGCACCGAATTCCGCCTGCTGCGCTATTTCATGTTGAATCCCGGCAGAATCCTGTCAAAAACCCGGCTGACCGAGCATGTCTACGAGCAGGACTTCGACCGGGACAGCAACCTGATAGAAGTCTATGTACGCCGATTGCGGGATAAACTCGGCAAGGAGCGCATTCAGACCAAACGCGGCCAGGGCTATATCTTCATTGAGGATGAGGAACCATGAACTCCCTGGAGCGTCGTCTGCAACTGGGCCTCTCACTGAGTCTTGTGTTGCTCATCGGCGCGCTCTGGGCAGTCGGCAATCACTCGATTCGCGGGCTGACCGAAGACTTTGTCTCATCACGTCTCGAACACGATGCGGAAAGCCTGCTGTCCGCACTGGTGCTTGATTCCGATCAGGCAGAGATGCATTGGCGGCGGATCGACCAGATCTATACCCAACCACTGTCTGGACACTATTACGCCATCCTCCTGGATAATGGCGACGAGCTTTTCTCCCGTTCCCTGTGGGATCAATCCATGGTGGTCCCAAAGCTGGCGCCGGGAGAGAGCACCAGAATGCGCGTCTCCGGACCTTCCGGCCAGCAACTCCTCTTGTGGGCAAAGGGTTTTCGCAAACAGAACCACGAGATATCCATCGCGGTGGCCGAGGATCTCTCTTCGATCCAGGAACAACGGGATCAGTTCATGCGTACCTTCGCGTTGCTGGCGGTGGGTGGTCTGGTTATTCTGCTGACCATTCAGAGCATCGTGATACGCCATTCATTTCGGCGACTGGAGCCGGTACGGGAGGATATTCGTCGCCTGGGACAGGGTAAAACAGACAAACTTTCCGAAGATGTTCCTGCCGAGATTCTGCCACTGGTTCAGGAACTCAATCACCTGCTGGGGCTGCTGGCACAACGTCTCGAAAGATCCCGGAATGCCCTGGGCAACCTGGCACATGCGCTCAAAGGACCCTTGAATCTCCTGGTTCATTTCTTCGACAGCCGGCAAAACGATGCAGATGATAACCAGGAATGCAATCAGGCTAGGGCGCAGGTGGAACGGGTACGCCAATTGATGGATCGGGAACTCAAACGGGCTCGCCTGGTTGGCACGGGCATCAAGAGCCAGCGCTTCGATCCACATGTAGAGTTGCCTGATCTGGTAAGGGCTCTCAAGCAGGTTCACCGTAACCACCCGGTAGAGATCCACTATCAGCTGGATACAAACTCACCAGCCTTTGGCGATAGGGAAGACATGCTCGAGCTGCTGGGAAACCTCCTTGACAACGCTTGCAAGTGGGCCTCGTCCCGGGTGGAGCTCAATCTAACGGGACGCTACAGCATCCGTATTTTCGTGGCGGACGACGGCCGCGGTCTTTCGGATCAGGAACTGAACACACTGACCCAACGGGGCGTACGCTTGGATGAGACGGTGGAAGGCCATGGACTCGGCCTGGCGATTGCCAAGGACATCGTCAAACTCTATGGCGGCAACATAACGTTCGGGCGTTCCACGGAGCTGGGTGGCCTGCGGGTTAGCATCACTTTGCCTCCACTAGGGGGCACAAGCTCATAATCGCCCTATTTTCAGCTTCATTTCAGCTCACAACCTTATACTACGCGGGAAATCGGAGCCAAGACATCTCCCACAAACAGAAAGTGGCAGACCGTAGCGCTTGAGAACAACATCAAATATAGGAGTCGCACTATGAAAATGACCCAATCCATCGTTCTGGCGTTAGTGACAGGCACCCTCGTTCTGGCGTTAGTGACAGGCACCCTCAGCTGGACATCGGCCCAGTCAACAGAAATTCCATCGCGTGGTCCGATTCCTTTCAATACTTACGATAGCGATGGTAATGGTGCCATCAGTGAACAAGAGTTTGACTCAGCCCAGGCAAAACGTTTGGAAATACGGGCAACGGCAGGCCTTGCCGTGCGCAATGCACCCAGCGCTCCGTCTTTTAGTGAACTTGACAGCAATAGCAACGGAGAGTTGAGCCAGGATGAGCTGCTCGGCGGACAGAAGGCCCAGATGCTGAAACGAGCCAACATGATGGATCGGGGTAAAAGGCCTGGGAATGGTCAAGGTTATTTACCGACCTTTTCCGAGTTTGACCTGAATGACGATGGCATACTGCTCGAGGATGAATATAGCGAAGCGCGGAACAAGCGCATCAGCGAGCGAGCAAAACAGGGCTATCTGATGCGTGGACTGGGTAGAGGACAGCCCTATTCAGAGATCGACCTTGACGGCAATGACAGGGTAACGCCAGAGGAGTTTGCCACGGCTGAGACCCTGCATAGGGAAAACGGAACCAAATAGATAAACCAAAAATTACACAGGGCAAATAAAACTCATCATAAAGGCAGCAATCCATAAGCTGCCTTTATGAGCTTATCCACCTGAATCTCAGCAGCTCCTCGTCAGTTGAGGCCGTAACCACCAATCAATCCCACCCGTCTAATTTGCCGCGGCCCATGGATTTCGAACAACGGGCAGAGTGCGCATTTCCCTGCTATCTTGAAGGTATAAGAAAAAAATTTCGCCCACGTTTGGTAAATCTTGTGGTTGGCTCGGCTCTATGCAGATTTGATCACCGGGAGGTATAAGATGAGATTGGAACAGCAGGAGAGAAGTGAGGCCATCAAGCCGGTACAAGTCATCACAATGGAGGTTGGTGGCAGGGTCATTCACACCGATGAAGCGGGATATCTTCTGGACATCGGAGACTGGAGCCCAGCCATAACCGAGACCCTGGCAGCCAGAGAAGGCGTTGAGCTGGAGAAAGATCACTGGACCCTGATCGACTTCCTGCACCGCTTCTACA
>CBDVCD010000232.1:0-5886 GCA_965372385.1 uncultured Gammaproteobacteria bacterium
TGCGTTCAACATCACTCAAAAGTACCGTCTCCCGCCGCGCCATCCGCTGGGCATAACGATAGAGTCGACGCCAGCTCTTTTCCGCGTGACGCGCCTCGGCGCGAAACACCGGGCGCAGCACCTTGCGGCTGTAATCCGACATTAGCTGCAGGCGGTTTACGGTCAGCGCCTTTACCATCTCCAGATCCAGCTGAGGGCGCTCGGCCGCCAGATTGCGTCTGGGTGCCTGCTTGTTGACATGGGCCAGCCCGAACAAGGCCAGGAGTCTGATATAGAGCCATCCGATATCGAACTCCCACCAACGAACGGAGAATTTTGCCGAGCTGCCGAAGGCATGGTGATTGTTATGCAGTTCCTCACCGCCGATCAGGATTCCCCAGGGCAGGATATTGGTCGAGTTATTAGGAATCTCGAAGTTTCTATAGCCCCAATAATGACCCACTCCATTGATGACACCGGCGGCCCAGAAGGGTATCCACATCATTTGAATGGCCCAGATCGTGACACCCAGGGGTCCAAACAAGGCGAACTGCACCAGCACCAGCAGGGAAACACCCAACAGGCTGTATTTTTCATAGAGGTTACGCTCGAGCCAGTCATCGGGGGTTCCACGGCCATACTGTTCCAATGTCTCCTGGTTAGCTGATTCCTGCCGGTAGAGCTCGGCGCCCTGCCACAGCACCTTACTCAATCCCCTGGTCTGCGGGCTGTGGGGATCCTCTTCGGTTTCACATTTTGCATGGTGTTTACGATGGATCGCCACCCATTCCCTTGTCACCATGCCGGTGGTTAGCCAGAGCCAGAAGCGGAAGAAATGACTGATGACAGGATGAAGATCGAGGGCTCGATGCGCTTGATGGCGGTGTAAAAACACCGTTACCCCGATGATCGTCAAATGCGTCAGCGCCAGAGTGAGGACGATATAACCCCCTACGGGAAGATTAAACAGGCCGTTTAAAATCATGAAGTACCTAATGGAATGACTGAATGAAAGGAAATGTCTAGCAGATAGTTAAGGTTTTTTAGATCAACTGCAACCATCATAACAACGGTTGCTGTATATGTGTATAAAAACAATTTATTGGCGAATACTCAAGAATTTTTTTCACTATTCAACCTCCGTAGGAGCTGCCCATGGCTGCGAACAAAGGCGACAAGCCTTTTTGTCATCTTCACAAAAAGCGACTATCGTCGCTAATCGCAGCCACGGGCAGCTCCTACGACGGCATTTTCAGTGTGAATACATGGGCATGACATAGGGAGCTGAATAGGCTTGATTGGTGGGCAGTGCCCACCTTTAATTGAAAGGACGCCTGGAGAAACCTAGTGTCGGGCGGAAGGTGCCCTGAGGTCGATCTCACCGGACTCATTAAACGGCACACTGAAAATAGCCCCCTGAAGATGCAGGCGGCCACTGATCTGATATTGAAAGGGCTTGCTCTTCAGGCCTTCCAATGATTGAATCTGGCGCAGGAAGCCAAAAATGGTACTCGTGAGTTTGGCCTCGATAACAGCTTCATCGAAGGCCCCTACGGATACCGCCTGATTACTCACCCCCGACGCGAACTCCTTACCATTCAGCTCCACATCGAAACTCATACCCTGCACTGATAAAACATTTGCAGAGCGGTTCTGCAGGCGTAATTTGACCAGATATCTTTGCTCCATCAGGGTCGATGCCAACGGCTGCAGGGAGGCGATGGTAACCTTCACATCACCTTCCCGATAGCCCAATCCCGCGCATCCGCTCAAGCCGATTAATAGGACCAACAGAAGAACACGTTGCATAATCTCTGCACCTTTTGCCATATGAATGACTTTTACATGCTGTGACAGAGGTATTTTAGCCAATGTGAGCTATTCGACTGTCACCGACTTGGCCAGATTACGCGGCTGATCGATATCAGTACCTTTCAGCACGGCCACATGATAAGCGAGTAGCTGCAAGGGGATGGTGAAGACGATGGGCTGGATAAAGCCGTCGACGTTTGGCACCTTGATTACGGTGATTCTTTTCTCCTCTTTGATCTCCAACCGCTCATCCGCGAAGACAAACAGCTCGCCACCCCGGGCATGCACCTCTTCCAGGTTGGACTTGAGCTTTTCCAGCAGCTCGTTGTTGGGGGCCACGGCGATCACCGGCATCTCATCGTCGATCAGTGCCAGGGGGCCGTGTTTCAGCTCGCCGGCAGGGTAGGCCTCGGCATGGATGTAGGAGATCTCCTTGAGTTTGAGGGCGCCCTCCATGGCCACTGGATACTGGTCTCCACGGCCCAGGAACAGGGCATGCTGCTTGTCGACGAATCGCTCGGCCAGCACCTTGATCGCACCATCCAACTCCAGGGCCGCCTCGATCTTTCCCGGCAGGCTTCGCATGGCTTCAACCCGGTGCTCTTCTGACTTTTCATCCAGTCCGCTATAGCGGCCCAGTACAGTGACCAGGAAGAGCAGGGAGACCAATTGAGTAGTGAAGGCCTTGGTGGAGGCCACACCAATCTCCGGCCCGGCATGGGTGAGCAGGACCAGGTCGGACTCGCGCACCAGTGAACTCTCCGGCACATTGCAGATGACGAGGGTACTGGCATAACCCAATTTTTTAGCGAGTTTCAATGCCGCCAGGGTATCCGCGGTCTCTCCAGACTGTGAGATGGTGACGAACAGGCCGTTGGACGGCACATAGTGTTTGCGGTAGCGGTATTCACTGGCCACCTCCACGCTGCAGGGCAGCCCGGTGACCGATTCGAACCAATAGCGCGCCACCAGCCCGGCATGGAAGGAGGTGCCACAGGCCACGATCTGGATTGCTTCAATCTTTTCCAGTATTTGCTCCGCATCCAGTCCGAAACTGCTGGGCAAGACCCGGTTACTGGTCAGACGACCTTCCAGGGTATCGGAGATGGCCCGGGGCTGCTCGTAGATCTCCTTGAGCATATAGTGGCGGTATTCACCACGCTCCGCCGCGTCGGCGGAGAGCCCGGACTCCTTGATCGGCCGCTCGACCCGTTTGCCGTGGCGGTCATAGATGATGATGCCAAGACGGCCGATCTCCGCGATATCGCCCTCTTCCAGGAAGAGGAATTTCTGGGTCACAGGGAGGAGGGCGAAGACATCGGAGGCGATGAAGTTCTCACCTATCCCCAGTCCGATCACCAATGGGCTGCCGTGACGTGCCGCGATCAACCGGTTGGGGTCTTCCTTCCAGATCACCCCCAGGGCATAGGCGCCATCGAGCGTGCGGGTCGTATTGCGCACCGCATCCAGCAGGTCGACACCATTTTCCAGCTGATCGTAAATGGCATGTACGATGACTTCGGTATCGGTCTCGGAGGTAAACCTATGCCCCTCCTTTTTCTGGGCTTCACGCAGGGCTTCGTGGTTCTCGATGATTCCATTGTGCACGATCCCCACACTCTCCTTGCAGAGGTGGGGGTGGGCGTTGCGCACCGCCGGCACTCCATGGGTTGCCCAACGGGTATGGGCAATGCCGACCTTGCCTGGCAGCGGCTGAGCGTTATAGACAGTCTCCAGCTCTTTCACCTTGCCCAGGGTACGATGCCGGGTAATACACTGGTTTTCATCCAGGATGGCCAGTCCGGCCGAGTCATAGCCCCGGTATTCCAGGCGTTTCAGACCTTCCAACAGGATGGGGGCCACATCACGTTGCGCAACTGCACCTACAATGCCACACATATCATCGCCTTCTTAAGGTTAATTTTTTGGGTGGTGATTCGCCCCATCTCTCAGCTTGTATCCTACGAATGGGTGGTGGGGGTAGGCTGGCGAAACACGCTGTCAATACGTCCGTGTACGCTCCACCGCCGAGGCCCAGCTGAGACAGAGGTCTAATCACCTTTTGGGTTGTTTAACCGGACGCTGCCAGTCTTCGATACTGATCTGTTTCGCACGGCTCAGGGTCAATTTGTCAGGGGGGGTGTCTTTGGTAATGGTTGAGCCAGCCCCGATGGTTGCCCCCGCTCCTATGGTCACCGGGGCAACCAGCTGGGTGTCGGAACCGATAAAGGCATTATCGCCAATAATGGTCTGATGCTTGTTGGCGCCATCATAGTTGCAGGTAATGGTGCCCGCTCCGATGTTCACCTTACTGCCAATCTGACTGTCGCCCACATAACTCAGGTGGTTGATCTTACTGCCACTGGCCACTTGACTCTTCTTCACCTCGACAAAATTACCGATATGCACATTTTCCGCCAGTTCGGTTTCCGGGCGGATTCGCGCGAAGGGTCCCACCCGACAGCCGGAGCCTATCACGCACTCTTCGATCACACTGTTAGCGAGGATTTCGACGTTCTCTTTGATAACCGCATTCTTGATCAGCACATTGGGGCCAATACGCACCCCATCCGCCAGCTCCACATCGCCTTCGAAGATCACATTGCAATCGATAAAGACATCTATTCCCGCCTGCAGATTACCGCGGATATCCAGGCGGTCAGGGTCGGCCAAGGTGGCCCCAGAGCGCATCAGCTCTTCCGCCTGTTGGCGCTGATAGTGACGTTCCAGGTGAGCCAGTTGCTTACGATCGTTGATGCCCATAACCTCTTCCTCACTGTCAGGGCTGACCGCCTCGATCTCCACACCATCATTTACCGCCAGGGCGATGATATCAGTCAGGTAGTACTCCTGCTGTGAATTGATGTTGTCGATCCTGTCCAGCCAGGCCTCAAGTCTGGTGCGCTTGATCGCCATGATCCCGGTATTGATCTCACTGATCGCCAGCTGGTTTTCACTGGCATCCTTCTGTTCTACAATGGCGGTTATCTGGCCCGCTTCATTGCGTACGATACGGCCATAACCGGCCGGGTCGTCGAGCTTGACCGTGAGCAGTACCAGATCGCTGGACTGCAGTCCATTCAGCATGGCCTGCAGTGTTGCGTCGCTGATGAGGGGTACGTCGCCATACAGGATGACAACCTGATCGACCTGATGCAGGAAGGGCAGGGCCTGAATCACTGCATGGCCAGTACCTAACCGCTCTTTCTGTTCACACCAATCCAGATCATCGGCGTCCAGGAGATCACGCACCTGCTCACCACCATGGCCATAGACCAGGGTGATTTCGTCTGGGGAGAAGTCGCGTGCGGTTTCGATAACATGGGAGAGTAACGGCCTGCCTGCCAATCTATGCAGGACCTTTGGCAGCTTGGAACGCATCCGCGTCCCTTCACCGGCGGCCAGGATCAAGACACCTAATTTCATGAAAACTCCCAGAGAATAGGAAAAGTACGTCGAGGCAATTCATCATATGCCTGTAGATAGATCACCCAGGAAAACCTCTACAGCTCGAATAGGGTCTTTTTACATGACCACGGGTCAACTACCGGTAATTATTCTTATTTGACCAGGGTTAGTAAATGTTGAATCGGAAGTGTATTTTGACGGTCTCTGCGTCAACTGGCGCTACTGAACTGAGGTATGATGCCACATCAGTTGAGGGTTGGAGATTGCCCCGGGATGCCTGTATTCATGGCATCTTCCTTGGTAGCATTCCGTACCTCAAGGATCTTCACCTTGACCAACAGCGCCTTACCAGCCAGTGGGTGATTACCATCCACCGTCAGTTTGCCGTCTTCAATCTTTCTGACAAAGAAGCTTTTCACCTCCCCGTCATCGTTCTGCATCTGGACTTCCGCGCCCAGTTGCCTGAATTGTGGGGGTACATTCTCAATGTCATCGGTGAAGGTCAGATCAGGATCATGATCGCCAAACCCATCTTCGGGCGAAACGTTGATCATCACCTCATCACCAACCCCTTTTCCCGCGACCGCCCGATCCATTCCGCCGATCAGTTCGGTCTCTCCTCCATGGATATAATTCACCGGCAGATCACTCTGCTCCAGGACATTGCCTTCGGTATCTGAAATGGTG
>CBDVCD010000233.1:0-5837 GCA_965372385.1 uncultured Gammaproteobacteria bacterium
TGCATTTTGTCGTCTATGCACCAAACTCGACTGGTGTGAACCTCCTGTTGTACGAAGCGCCCCAAGCAGCCACACCCACTGTAGTCATTCCGATGAAACGCAATGGTGAGGATTGGAAAACAAAAATAAAAGGCCCCCAGGCACGCCCCGGTTTACATTACATGTTTCAGGTCAAAGGACCTCGCGAGGTCTCGAAAGACGATCAGTTCGGCCTGATGCACAACGAACACTTTGTTCTCAATGACCCCTATGCCTACAAGACACAGAACGTCAACTTCTCCAGTTTTTTCAATGCCACGCCATACACTGATATCACTTCATCCATCTATGCGGGCGGGGGTAAGAGCATCGTCTACGATCATACTGGTGACTCAACCACCGGCCATGTGGATATTTCGCAAGAAGATCTGATTGTTTACGAACTGCACGTACAGGACTATACAGCCCGTATTCAGGCCCTGGCGCCGGAGTTAAGGGGAACTTATCTTGGTTTGGCACAGAGCGGGCTACGCACATCCGGCGGGCTCGCGGCGGGCATCGATCACCTCGTGGAGCTGGGTGTTACCGCTGTAGAACTGATGCCGGTGATGGAATATGACGAACAGACAGGCAACGAAGCCGATCGTTTGAATCACTGGGGCTATATGAGCACGAATTTTTTCGCTCCGGAGGCGCGGTATGCCTCCGTACCCGGCAATCAGGTTGTGGAACTTAAACAGTTGGTCAAGGCCTTTCACGAGCGCGGTATTGCCGTGTTCCTGGATGTCGTCTACAACCATACCGCTGAGCAGGGACCATGGATCGATAACGGACGATTAGCGAACAAGTGTTACAACCTTATGTGTCTGGCAAGCATCGAGGTCTACCGTGGGACAGGCGATGATCGGTTCTTTTTCAACAACACAGGTACTGGCAATGATGTCAGTTTCCGCGGAAGCGATGATCGCTTTACCAAGAGGATGGTGAATGATTCTCTCGCTATGTGGTATGAGGTCTATGGAATCGATGGCTATCGCTTCGATTTGGCGCGCATCCTCGCAGATGGTTCAAGCAGCGCTGCGGATTGGATCGACAACGATGAGCGTTTCGTCAAGGCGCATTTACATGCCGAACCGTGGGATATGGGTGGTCAATGGTGGGATTTTATGGATAACTTCGGCTGGAATCACAACAATAACCGCTGGGCCAAGTGGCTGGGACGTTATCGGGATAAAGCCCGCCGTTTTTCACAGTCGAGCCTGCGCGACCGGCGCGCATTCAAGCAATTGGTCGAGGGTTATGGCTCTGTGAGCGACGGTTTTGGCTCTCCAGCCTCCACCAAACCCTGGCGTTCCATCAATCTGTTAGCTGTCCATGATGGATACACATTGAGAGACTGCACAGTCCATAGTGACAGTGATGGTTCGCACAACTGCTGGGACAGTGGAGGGGACGAAAATCTACGGCGGGAGCGGGAGAAGATGCTGCTAGGCGTTTTACTCACCTCTCAAGGGGTTCCAGTCATCCTGCAGGGCGACGAATTTGGCCGGACCAAGTTCGGCGTACACAACAGTTACAACTTCGAATCCAGCAGTGGGGATACGACCGTCAACCACGTCAACTGGATCGACTGGGATTTGAAAGACGGCTCAAATGCGAATTCACCCGGCGGCCCTCTCTATGGCCGCGAACTGTTCAACTGGACGAAGAGCCTGATTGCCCTGCGCAAACATTGGTCTCATTTCCGCCGCAAGGAATTCCCGACATATATTGGCGGCATCACCAACGATACTCCAACTCCACTGAACGACAACCGGTTTACTTACAACTGGGAGGGCCCTGAAGAGGGTCATCCGAGCCAGTTGGCAGTCGTTTGGTGGGGTAAGGCGGGTGAGCCTGATCTGATGGTTGTCTACAACGAACACTGGGAAGCACTCACTGTCAAGAATCTGCGTGACTGGTCGCGTGGAGACTGGAAAGTTCTGGCCCGCTCCTGGTTTGGTGATGAAGCGGATTTTTGCGGGATCGAGAATTGGGAGTCGAATTGCCCGGATGCGGGGGATGCCATTCAGATCAAGGGGCGCTCCATGGCGATCCTGGTCAGTGATAATGATTGATCGTGAATACTCCACCGGCTTTAGCCGGTGGAGTATTCACGTGTTGGCGGGTACGACGACCTGGAGCTGGTGATTTGAGTCACTGTTGGCAGCATCAGGGCGTATGGGAGAAAAGAGAGCATGACGGAAGAGAGCGAACAACGCAAGGATCAGGCGACCGGTGTCAGTGCCGAAGCCCTGCTTGAGCAGGTACGCCAGCTGGCGCTGGAGCTGCATCCGCAGCGCGGCCGTTCCCTGCGCGTGACGCTGGACAGTGCGCTGGACCGCGATCTGGCATTCGACAGCCTGTCGCGGGTGGAACTGCTGATGCGCCTGGAACGCGCCTTCGGCGTCAGCTTGCCGGAACAGTTGCTGGTTGGCGCCGAGACGCCGCGTGATCTGTGGCGGGAAGTACAGGCCGGCAAGGTCACAGGCCGTCCCTCGCCTGCGGCGCATGCACGTGCGGCGCCTCTGGACGAGCTGGAGGCGGAGCCGCACACAGCCACAACGCTGCCTGAGATGCTGGAGTGGCATCTCCTCAGTCATCCGCAGCGACCGCATGTCTACCTCTACGGAGAGCACGACGAACCTGAAACGATCACCTATGCGACGTTGGCCGACGGGGCGCGGGCCATCGCCGCCGGACTGCAGGCGCGAGGCCTGCTGCCAGGCCAAAGCGTGGCCATCATGCTGCCCACAAGCCGTGACTACCTGTTCAGTTTTTTCGGCATCCTGCTGGCCGGTGGTATCCCGGTCCCCATCTACCCCCCGCTGCGCCCGTCGCAGCTCGAGGATCACCTGCGCCGTCATGCCGGGATTCTCGCCAATGCCCGGGGAGTACTGCTGATCACGGTGGCGGAGGCGCAGCGGGTGGGGCGTCTGCTTCAGGGGCAGGTCGATACCTTGCGCGAAGTGGTTACGCCGGAGCAGCTGGCGACCACCGCAGAGACCTTCAGCAGCAGGCCGATCCAGGCACAGGAGATCGCTTTCCTGCAATACACCTCGGGCAGCACCGGCCAACCCAAGGGCGTTATTCTGACTCATGCCAACCTGCTGGCCAATATCCGCGCCATGGGCGAGAAGGTGCGGGCGGATTCCACCGATCTCTTCGTCAGCTGGCTGCCCCTGTACCATGACATGGGGCTGATCGGCGCCTGGCTGGGCAGCCTCTATTACGGCATGCCGCTGGTGCTGATGTCGCCGCTGGCCTTTCTGATCCGGCCGGCACGCTGGTTGTGGACCATCCACCGGCACCGCGCCACCCTCACCGCGGCGCCCAACTTCGCCTATGAACTGTGCCTGAGCAAGGTGCAGGAGAGTGACATCGAAGGGCTGGATCTGAGCAGCCTGCGGCTGGTCCTCAACGGTGCAGAGCCGGTCAGTCCCAACACGGTGCGCCGCTTCAGTGAACGTTTCTCCCCCTATGGCTTCCAGCCGCAGGCCATGGCGCCGGTCTACGGCCTGGCCGAAGCCGCGGTGGGTCTGGCCTTTCCGCCTTTGGACCGTGGGCCGCTCATCGATCGCATTGCGCGCGAAACCTTCATCACCCGCGGCAAGGCCGTCCCGGTATCAGACTCGTCTCAGAGGGCGCTGGAGTTCGTCGCCTGTGGCCAGCCGCTGCCCGGCTACCAGATCCGCATCGTCGATGCAGCCGGCCGCGAGCTGCCGGAGCGGGAGGAGGGACGGCTGGAATTCCAGGGGCCGTCGGCGACCAGCGGATATTTGCGCAACCCCGAGGCAACCCGGCGCCTGTTTGACGGGGCCTGGCTGGACTCCGGTGATCTGGCCTATGTCGCCGGGGGTGATGTCTACCTGACCAGCCGGGTCAAGGACATCATCATCCGCGGCGGGCGCAACATCTACCCCTATGAGCTGGAGGAGGCCATCGGTGACATCTCCGGCATCCGCAAGGGGTGTGTAGCTGTGTTCGGCAGCACTGATCCCACCTTCGGCACAGAGCGGATGATCGTCGTCGCCGAAACCCGCGAGGTAGAGGCAACCACACTGGAAACGTTGCAGGCCCAGGTCCGGGGGGTAGCCACCGATATGCTGGGTATGCCGCCCGATGATGTGGTGCTTGCAACACCGCATACGGTGTTGAAAACTTCCAGCGGCAAAATCCGCCGCGCCGCCGTGCGCGAGCTATTCGAAACGGGGCGGATCGGTCGGCACCCGCACAGAGTATGGTGGCAAGTCATGCGCCTCACCCTGGCCTCATTACGGCCACGCCTGCGTAGCGCGTGGCGGCAGTTGGCCGATGTGGCTTATGCCGTTTATGCGCAAATTATTTTCTGGCTGGTGGCTCCTACCGTCTGGTTACTGGTCATGTTGTTGCCTCGCGCGTCCTGGCGGTGGGCAGTGATGCGCCGGGGGGCGCGACTGCTATTCCGTCTTGGCGGCATTCCGTTGTCGGTAGAGGGGGTTGAACTATTGCCTCAGGAGCAGGCCAGCGTTATCGTTTCCAACCATGCCAGCTACCTGGACGGAGTGATACTGGTGGCGGCTCTGCCCATCGAGTTCTCTTTCGTGGCCAAAGCGGAGTTGGAGCGGCAGTTTTTTCCACGCCTGTTTCTGCGGCGCATCGGCGCCCTGTTCGTGGAACGCTTCGATAAGCAGCGTGGCGTGACCGATTCACGGCGCACCGTGCAGACGGTCCAGGGCGGGCGGTCGCTGGCGTTTTTTCCCGAGGGTACCTTTACTCGCATGCCGGGCCTGTTGCCGTTTCATATGGGGGCCTTTGTCGCCGCTACCGAGGCCGGCGTCCCGGTGGCGCCGGTTACGATTCGGGGAAGCCGCTCGGTGCTTCGCGCCGATTCCCGCTTTCCGCGCCGGGGAGGGATACACGTCATTGTCGCGGCGCCGATCCACCCGCAAGGTACGGACTGGACTGCGGCGGTGAAACTGCGTGATGCTGTCCGTACTGCCATCTTGCAGCATCTGGGTGAACCGGACCTGGCCCAGGCGCCGCCTGCCAACGGTATAATGAACTCCTGAATTCAACAAACTCCAAAAAGCTGGATAAATTATGTTCAAAAAAATTTTGGTGGCAATCTTTGTTCTGGTCTGGATTGTGCTGGCCATCAATCCGGTTGATCCCGGTATATGGGCGCTGGAAAACATCCTGGTCGTCACGGTATTTCCCGTGGTGCTTTGGCTCGACAGACAATACAGCTTTAACAACTGGACCTATCTCAGCCTGGCAGTATTTGTCATTTTGCATCTGCTTGGCGCAAACATGACCTACAACGCCATGACTTATTTCAGCTGGTTTTCAGAGTGGTTCAGCTGGGAACGAAACTACTACGACCAGGTAATCCATTTACTGTTCGGTCTGATGGTGTTCGTGCCGTTTTTTGAAATCTTTTACCACCAGGGTGTTTCCAGGAAATTAAGCTATCTGATCGCGTTTTTATTCATCACCAGTGTCGGCGCCTGGTATGAAATCCTGGAGTGGATCACCATGGTGGTGTTTTGCAAACAAGCGGAAGAGGTCTGTTTCGAGGCCATCACCCAGGGAGATATGTGGGATGCACAAAAAGATATGGCCTATGCCATTATCGGTGCGATGATTGCTTTGCTGTTACATCGTTTATGGGGCAGAAAAACCGGTTATGCTGCTTAAAGATTTCAACAAGCTTGGGCAGAATGATATTCGTACCGTTCAGGTATTGAAGATTCCTGTTGAAAGTTGATCTGGATTAGCTGATTTTTCACAGCCATCGTCTATACTGCAATATGTAGAATTATCTACATCCTTCAAAC
>CBDVCD010000234.1:0-5788 GCA_965372385.1 uncultured Gammaproteobacteria bacterium
AAGCGACTATCGTCGCTAATCGCAGCCATGGGCAGCTCCTACGGAGGCTGAATAGAGCTTGGACATCAATAAGCTGCGCCGTTATTTCCTCCCTATGCAGCATTGTTACCGCTGGTTATGGCAAACGCAGAACCTCTCTGTCAGGTTTTACTCCTCGAGCGCTGCCGCCCCTCGTAGGCGGCCACCTGTTGAATCAGTTTCTGATAGGGCAGATTCTCCAGTCCATCGAATGCCTCCCGAGCCTGGTTGATCAGATCGAACACATCATCGATGGTATCCGGGATTGTTTGATCCTCATGCAGGGCTGAGTAGAGACCGCGCAGTCCACCCATCTGCAGTCGCATCGCCTTGCCGTGGGGCAGCACGGCCCGCTCATCATTGGATTTCAGGGCGAAGCGGGCGTAGCGACGCAGTTGTTCGAGGAACTCCAGGCACTGCCCCTGGGCTTCGTCGGAAGTACAGTGGACACCTTCGCGTTCCGCGATGCAGAGCTTTTGGGCCTGTGAGCAGTTGCATTTGCGTGACAATACGCTTTTTTCATAGACACAGAAGCGTTCATTCATCTCGCGATAGGTGCGACGATAGGCGTCCTGGTCCATCTCACTCGCCCTTGCTGGTAAAGCGGTGAATCATGCGGCGATCCTTCTTATTGAGTTTTCCCCGCATCGGGTGGGGTTCCCTGGCCCGCTCGACCCGTAGCTGCTCGGTGAGCTGCTGTCGGCGTTTAAAACTCGCTTCCGACTCGCTATAAAACTCTTTCGCCTCGCTGGCCGGGCGACGCTGAATGGCAAGCACCTTGATCTCGATATCCCACTCCAGGGAGCCTTTGTGAATGCGTAGATGGGAACCGAGCTTGACCTCCTTGCCCGGCTTGGCGCGTTGACCGTTCAGGTGGACCTTGCCGCCGTTGATTGCCTCGGCGGCAAGCTGGCGGGTCTTGAAGAAACGCGCCGCCCACAGCCATTTATCCAACCTGACCTTTACTGCCTCACTGCCCATGAACCTTAGTCTTCCTCGGGCAGGCCCAGCAGTTCGTTCAGACGGCCTGCCATCTCCAGGGCGGCCAGGTCATCGTAGCCGCCAACATGGAAGTCGTCGATGAATATCTGCGGTACCGTGTTGCGTCGGCTGCGTTCCATCATCTCCTGCATGACCGCATGGTCCATATCGATGCGGATCTCTTCAAAGCTGACACCCTTATGTTCCAGCAGAAACTTGGCGCGCACGCAGTAGGGGCAGATGGCTGTGGTGTACATGACCACTTTTGGCATACAAAAACATCCTCAATATGGCAGGTGGCAGGAGATGTCTGACTAACCTTTTGTATAGTATGGAAAAAGTATTTTTACAAAATAGACGTGTATCCTAGCAGCAGTCTCCAGTCAGTTCCATGCTGAGCAGAACACTTGAAAAGCAACCAAACCCTTTCAGGAACAGCCTGATGCGCACAGACAATCCAAAAACCATCTATTTGAAAGACTATCAGCCCCCCGAGTTCCTGGTGGATCAGGTGGATCTCACCTTTTATCTGCAGGATGATTTTACCCGGGTTGAGAGCCGGCTGGCGATTCGACTCAATCCGGCTGGTGGATCCGAAAACCCCGCACTCCGCCTGGATGGCGAGCAGCTCGATCTGCAATCGGTCAGCTTGGATGGGCGTGAACTTGGGTCTGGCGAATATCAGCTGGACACCCGCTCGCTGACCATCCCCCAGCCGCCGCAACGTTTCGTGCTGGAGACCAGTGTGCTGATCAGGCCCCAGGAGAACACCGCCCTGGAGGGTCTCTATCAGTCCGGCGGTATGTATTGCACCCAGTGCGAGGCGGAGGGTTTCCGGCGTATCACCTACTACCCTGATCGGCCGGACGTGATGGCTCGCTTCAGCACCACCATCATTGCGGACAAACAGTGCTATCCGGTACTGCTCTCCAACGGCAACTGCCTGCAGGCGGAGGATCTTGCCGATGGCCGGCACCGGGTGCGCTGGGAGGACCCTTTCCCCAAGCCCTGTTATCTGTTCGCCCTGGTGGCGGGGGATCTGCGCTATCAGCAGGACAGCTATACCACCGCATCCGGTCGCGAGGTGGATCTGCGCATCTATGTGGAGCCGGAGAATATCGACAAATGCGACCACGCCATGCGCTCCCTGCAGAACGCCATGGCCTGGGACGAGCGAGTCTATGGGCGCGAGTATGACCTGGACATCTACATGATCGTGGCGGTCAATGATTTCAACATGGGGGCGATGGAGAACAAGGGGCTCAATGTCTTCAACGCCAAATTTGTCCTGGCCAGACCGGAGACCGCCACCGACCGGGATTTCCAGGGCATCGAGGGTGTCATTGCCCACGAATATTTCCACAACTGGACGGGTAACCGCATCACCTGCCGGGACTGGTTCCAGCTCAGTCTGAAGGAGGGCTTGACCGTGTTCCGGGATCAGGAGTTCTCCGCCGACATGGGTTCCCGCGGGGTGAAGCGCATCGAGGATGTGCGCCTGCTGCGCGCCCACCAGTTTGCCGAGGATGCCGGCCCCATGGCCCACCCCGTCCGCCCTGACGCCTATATGGAGATCAACAACTTCTACACCGTGACCGTCTATGAGAAGGGCGCCGAAGTGGTGCGCATGCAGCACAACCTGCTGGGTGCCGAGACCTATCGCCAGGCCACCGACCTCTATTTTGCCCGGCATGACGGTCAGGCGGTGACCACCGATGATTTCGTCAAATGCATGGAGCAGGCCAGTGGTCGTGACCTGGGTCAGTTCCGCCTCTGGTACAGCCAGGCGGGCACCCCCAGGGTCAAGGTGGAGGCCGCCTACGATGCAGCACAACAACGTTATACCCTCAGCTTCGCACAAAGCTGTCCCGCGACCCCGGGGCAGCCCAACAAGGCGCCGTTGCATATCCCCATCAGGCTAGGTCTGCTGGATGGGCAGGGCAGGGAGCTGCCTCTGCAACTCGAGGAGGAGAGTGAGCCTGTTGGCAACGAGCGGGTGATCGAACTGCAGCAACCGCGCACCTCCTTCAGCTTCGTCGGGCTTGCCGAGTCGCCGATCCCCTCCCTGCTGCGTGGCCTCTCCGCGCCGGTGAAACTGGAGTTTGCCTACAGTGATGCGGAGCTGATGTTCCTCATGGCCCATGACAGGGACCCATTCAACCGCTGGGATGCGGCCCATACCCTGGCCCAGCGTACCCTGTTGGGATTGGTGGAGGACCACCAGACGGGCCGCGAGCTGGCGATTTCCGAGGGTTTCATCGATGCCTTCCGTCGGGCCCTGACCGATGAGTCGGCCGACAAGGCCCTGCTGGCAGAGGTCCTGACCCTGCCCTCGGAGTCGACCCTGGGTGATCAGATGGATCGGGTGGATGTGGAGGCCATTCACCAGGTGCGTGACTGGTTGAAGCTGCGGCTGGCGCTGACCTTG
Organism: uncultured Gammaproteobacteria bacterium; assembly: GCA_965372385.1. Taxonomy (GTDB): domain Bacteria; phylum Pseudomonadota; class Gammaproteobacteria; order Chromatiales; family Chromatiaceae; genus JASJBU01. The sequence goes on from CBDVCD010000234.1 coordinate 3,428, forward strand.
AAGGAGGATCTGCTGGCTGTCTACCGAGCCAATAGCGCCAGTGGGGAATACAATATCGAATCGGCCTCCATCGCTCGCCGGAGTTTGAAAAATCTCGCCCTCAACAGCCTGATGCTGTTGGATGATCCGCAGATCCGCGCGCTCTGTCTGGCGCAGTACGAAGCGGGTGACAATATGACCGATAGAATGGCGGCCCTGACCGCCCTGGCCAACTGCGACTGTGCCGAACGTCCCCGAGCGCTCAGCAGTTTCGAGGCTCAGTGGAGGGATGACCCGCTGGTGATGGACAAGTGGTTTGCGGTACAGGCCAACTCCAAACTTCCCGGTACCCTCCAGGCAGTTAGGCAGTTGATGTTACACCCGGCCTTTTCCCTGCGTAATCCCAACAAGGTGCGCAGTCTGGTGGGGGTCTTCTGCAGCGCCAATGTAGCCGGGTTTCATGCGGCGGACGGTTCCGGTTATGCCTTCCTGGCCGATCAGGTGATCGCCCTGGACAAGCTCAACCCCCAGGTTGCCGCCCGCATGCTGCGGCTCATGACCCGCTGGCGACGCTATGACCCGGCACGACAACAGTTGATGCAGGCGGAATTCGAACGGGTGCTGGCCCAGCCCGGTCTCTCCCGGGATGTGTTCGAGATAGTCACCAAGAGTCTCGAATCGGTGTAAGGATCGAGCCTTATTTGACTTGAATATCCGCCAGGCTTGGGGCAGGATGCGCGCGTGTTCACTTTTTGGATAAATCGATGAATTTCGAACGTTCCCTTGGTTTTTATAAAAAATCCGGCGACTCAAAGAAGCAAAGAAAAAAGCTCCAACTCTATATCAATCTGAAACTGGCCTCCTCTGGACAGCCCACCACGGCCAGTGGGGGAGGACATGATTTTCTCCACACGGCCAATGATCTGTTAAAGAGTTACCGCGAAAAGAACCGGCTGCTGACCGACTATCGCTGCCCGCCCGACCGGCGTATCCAGGACTTTCTCGACCTCTATCTGGAGGAGACCTGCGACCAGGTCCCGCAACTACCCAGCATGACCTTTGTACTGGATCGGCATGGAGTGGCGAGAGAACTCTCCCTGCCCCTGGGAGAGGACGAGTTCCACTCCGATATCGTCTCCAGCTATCGGGTGAAGCAGGGCGTGCTGAACAACCCGGCCAGCGACCGGCGCACCACCCAGGGATCGTTTCATATCACCGAGGGGGGGCTGCCGATCCCCGGAGACAAAAAGGCGGTACCCAGGGAGACCTTTGCGCGCATGCTCGAGGAGGCTCTGCAACCGCCCGCGGAGCTGTTGCGCATCCCCTTCACCGCCAACCAGCCCAAGCCGGCGGAGATGTTCGTCTCCCTGCTCCTGCGCCCGGTTATCTGCCCGGAGATTCCGGGACATGATACAGAGAAGAGCATGGAGATCCGCTTCTTCGCCCCCGGCAATCTGGTGAGTAATCTCGATTTCGTCGAGAGCATCTTCGGCAATGGCGGCAACCCCTTCCTGGCGGAATTCGACGCTGGCCTGGATGTGGACCGCTGGAGCGGGCACACCGGTTGCGTGATCTTGGCACCCCACCTGATCCGTCTCACCAAACAGGCGGTGGGGCTGCCCCACTGGGATCAGGCCAGTGAACGCCAGCGCCGGGATGGCATGTGCTGGCGGGAGGAGACGGAACTCTACAACGACGGCCAGGCCTTCAAACTCACCGCGCGGGACGCACGCGGCGTGATCGTGACCCTGCTGGCCGACAACTACTACGGTTACTGCAAGAAGGAGGTCAAGACCCAGATCGGCTACGCGGCCAACCTCTTCGGCATGGCGGAAGAGGAGCACGCCGGTGGTGCCCTGGCCTTTCCCCGGCGTAATCATGGTATCGAATATGGCGTGGACTCGCGTACCCGCGAACCGGGTTACAGCTTTCAGGATGTGGTGGAACGTTATGGCGAGATCATGCAACTGCAACCTGAGGGTTATGGCATCGACAGACGGTTTCCCGAGGTCGTCTATGTGCCCCAGGACCTGCGCATGGATCTGCAGGCCCAGAGCATCTCATGGCTGAAAGCGGGTAAGACACAAAAAATCCGCCTGCGACCCGGCAAGATCTATGTCCAGCCAAATGGCTACAAGGTGGAGATGGAGAAGCATCCGGATGCCCCCTCCTGGCGCCTGGTCGGCACCGACCCGGAAGGCACCTTCTGTCATAAACCCAGCACCGTCTCCGGCGGGGGTAAATCGGAGATCTCCAAGTCCCTGAATGATGCGGTGATCTATGGTCCTCTGTTTGTAGACAATCTGCAGAAGGATCTGGATCTGGTGCAAGCGATCTTTGAGCGGGATTACAGCGACCGTTTCAAGCCGGGTCGTGAGCACG
>CBDVCD010000235.1:0-5767 GCA_965372385.1 uncultured Gammaproteobacteria bacterium
TGCAGGGCAAGGCACAACGACGCGGAATAGTTATTCTATTGCAAGGAGTTGTAACGCAGCCATACGCTGCCACAAGCGTGCCATTCGCGGTGTAGCGTTGCTCACCCAATAGGTGAATACCTTCAATATTAATGAAGCTCATGTTTTCAAAGCGATTAGTACCGTACTTAGCGGTCAACTGAGGATTCTAGGTTAAATATGCAGTTATCCAGCGAAGATACCTTACGCTTGAATGTGCTGCTGGTAAACAAGCCCCTGGCCATACGCATAGATGAATCTTCCATGGCCCTTTACGGTCTCTCCGAAAAAGGCGAGGCCAAGGTACAGCTCAATCCCACCTGCCGGGATGACCAGTATCTGCGGATTGTACGTGAATTGTTATCGGGGCATGTGCTGGGCTCTCCAGGCGGCTACCCGATCTATCTGCAGCGATGGACCCGCATGGGGCAGACCCGTGATGAGAACCTGGAGCATCTGCTGCTGATGGGGGAGCCTGAAGCGGTGGTTGCGGTGACCTGTGCGGCAGGTCTTACCGATGAACTGGCGCGGCGGGCCTGGTGGACCCTGCAGGATCCGGACAATGCTCGCCGCATGCTGCGTCATCCGGCCGTGGTGAAGGGTGATATGGGTCCGGAACTGGCCCACTTTCTGATCGAATACCTGCCATTCGAGACCGAGCCTGAGCTGATTGTCGAGAGTCTACGGCTGGCATTGCAGCCCGGCCTGGTCGAAGACTCACTGAGAGCAAAACTATGGACTCGTTGTAGTCGCAAGCCGACCTACTATCTGGGCTTTCTGGCCAGTACACCGGACGATCTGCCAGAAACGGCACAGCCGAGGAGCTTATCCGAAACCAATCAAAGTGAGCTTCAGCAACGGGCCACAAGGGGCAACCCCTATGCCTCAATGCTACTCAGGGTCTGTTCGGAAGCAGGTCAGGCCTTTCTGAAAACGGTCGGCAGGGTATTGGAGAAGCCCGCCAATCAAGATGTGGTCACCATCCTGCTGGATGTTATACACGACTACTTTACCTTGCTCAGGCCAGAGGGTAACCCGGATCAGACCCTGGATGAGCTGGTTACCGAGGCAGAGGCCCTGTTTGCCCGGCCTGATGATAACCCAGCCATCGGTGCCTGTCTGGCAGCAACCCAAGGGCTGGTTGAGGAGTTCAAGACGATACAGATTCTGTCCGGTTTGGGCTATGGAATAGTCAGGCCAATCTTCAGCAGGACAGACGCCATTGGCAGCCTGATGCGTCGCAAGCTGGAGCCGGTATCCAAACCTCTGGTTGAAATGCTCATGTTGCTTCAGGGGTAACAATGAAAAACTGCAAAGTAAATGACTTGGTGGATGCGGTTTATGTGCTCAGTGTGCAGTCGTTTGAAGATCGTATTCAGCATGTGCGTCAACACTTGGGTGAGCATGGGATAGATTTCGAATTCATATTTGATTATGACCCGACCGAGATCACTGATGATGTCCTGGAGCAGATATTTATACCTTCAGACTTAACATTGCCCCATCAGTCTCTGGTTTTAAAGCATATACATGCTTGGCGATTGGGCGTTGAAAATAATCATGGATTGATTTTGGTCCTTGAGGATGACGTAGTCCTGATGAAGGGGTTTTGTGAAGGGCTGCAAGAAACCGTGCGCGCCGCTTCCGCTGTAGATCCTGGTTGTTTTATTTTTCTGGGAGGAAGTGATACCAAGGTACCGAAATGGTTTTTTGAATCAGATGACATTTTGAAGCCTTTGCCTAATCCAACGGCTGAAGGTTTTCTTATTGATCAATTGGCTATGCAGAAACGTTTGCAATGGTTGGAAGGTAATAAAGTTGATCTTCCCGCTGATCATCTGATGCAGAAAATGGATATGGCTACAGGAGTAATACAGTATTGGAACCATACGCCCTTGGTTAAACAAGGAAGTGTGTTTGGTATGTTTCAGACATCCCTGGATGGAAGTCGTGGTAAACATGGTCCACTATACAATTTCTTGCGTTATAAATGGAACCGCTTTCAGCGCCAAAATATAAGGCGTTTTCTGGAGGCAATCAAAAAATGATGATTTATAAGTAAAGTTGTGATGAGTTTCAAAAACTTTGATGCGCTCAATGTTGCCAGATATTTGTTGATCGGGCAGCTCGTGGCAATCCTTTTTTCACCACCATTGACAAATCTATTGGAGCTATCTGTATATATTGTGTTTGCAACTTCCTCTGCGCTAAGAGAGCGAGTCATACTGGTGTTGAAACAGCCACTTGCTTTCATGGCGTTGGTGTTGTTTCTTTTTTTTGGATTAGCGGTTGTATACAGTATTGAACATTATTCTGTTGCATCGGGTTACTGGATAAGTTGGCGCAGGCTTTTTATGTTGCCTCTGGCCTTGGCGGTGTTTGATGATACCCAATGGAAGGTCAAGGCCGTTACAGTATTTGTTGCGGTTACTTCACTATTGGCTTTGGTTTCCTATATTTCACTATGGTTGGATTTCTCCGTCCTTATTAAGGAACCTCCCGGCATCGTAGCGCGTAATCATGCGACTCAAGGTATGTTGTTTTCTGTATCAGCGATTGCAGCGTTTTACATGGCGGCAATCCATGTAAGAGCGGACCAAATTAGGCGTTTCTTATTTTTTACCGCAGCATTGTTATTGGTGTTAAATGTGGTAATGGTTGCTACAGGCCGGAGTGGCTATCTGGTTCTGATTGTCATGGCGACCCTATCAGGGTGGTGGTTGTTAAAGAATCAGTATAGGTTGGTAGCGGTAGTTGCTATTCCTGTGGTAATTGTGGGTGTCTTATGGTTGTCTCCTGTGGCCAAGGAAAGAATTATTATGGGATGGGAAAATGCTACCTCCTACGATAAGGCGGATGAATATACCGCAATGGGTGTGCGCATGGTCATGTGGAAAAATACCATAAAGTTGATTCCTGATAGCCCTTGGTTTGGCGTGGGCACAGGTGGCTTTGAGACCGCATATGCAGAACTTGCAAAGGACGAAAAAGGCTGGCGTGCAGTGAGTGTAGGAGATCCCCATAATCAATATCTAAAAATATTGGTTGAGCAAGGAGGCTTGGGTTTGATGATGTTTATGTTATTTATATTGTCCTTTTTTCGGCACAATGCGGAGGGCATGTGGCGGTATTTAGGCTTGGCGGTATTGCTGGCCTGGTGCACTACCAGTTTGTTCAATTCCCATTTCTCGACTTTTGCTGAAGGTCGTTTTCTGATTTTGTGGTGTGGGATTATGTTGGCAATTCCGTTAGAGGGGACTAGAGGAAGGATGACTTCTCAGGATCAATGAAGGTTTGATTGTGTGCAACAAACTACAGGTACTTTATTGTTCCTTACTGATATCTCAAGTTTCGGAGTTCAAACGGGGAGCGGAGAGGGAGATAGCGTTTTGAGACGCGCTGTTAACACTATCCCTGTACGCTCGACTGCGGCCTTCCATGGCCGCAGACGCTCGCAAAACGCTATCTCCCTCTCCGCTTGAAATCTCATTGGAGCACCTGAACTCCGAAACTTGAGTTATATTTGCCGTCTTATCGTCACACTCATCCGGGTCGTGACAAAAAAACTGTGAAACTTCAGACAGCTGACAACCTTTAATAGAGGCGGTCATTCACTCTCTAACGCTCTCCCCTAGGAAGCTAGATCTCTGTCTTGACCCTCTCTCTATGTTGTGAAATCAGGTGTTCAACTTTGCCAGAATACGTACTTGGTTGAGCACCAGGGTTTCCAATTGATTAAAGGTAAATCAAATGAAGTCGCTAATCAAAAGACTGAAAGAGACATCGTCATACACGGGCATGCCGTAAATATTCGGGTATCTGGGTATGAAATACAGGTTTACACCAACAGCGAAGTAGGGGCGCATAGACTTTTACCAATCGCGCTTGGTGAGGGTAGGACTGGAGTAAATTATGAAATATCTATTTATGATTCTGTCTACGGTGATGTGGCTGGCTGTTGGTTTTGCACTTACGAATACGCTATATCCAGAAGACGGTAGAATAGTAAAAGAAAGTGTGAATCGCGTATTTATAGAAACTGGACAATCGACAGGCATTGTTATGAATGTCAAACGGGGTAAGACCTGATCCTGACTTGATCAACTTGTCTGTTGAGGGTATCCTTGATAAATCCGGTTTAGCGTTGGACAAACTTGTTCGATGTTTCCATTCGTGGCAAAGTCCCCTGTATGCCACAGTATCGAAGCCTTTTGATATTCGTCACGATTGCCTACATCAGCCTGCCGGTCTACGCGCAGCCAATCCTGCCCTATCCTGAAGGTCCGTTGAATGCGGAGCAGATAGCGCAACAGGTACACCTGGTGGTTCAGGGCGGCCTGGTGCGCAATGCCTTGAGCAAACGTAACCAGGATGAGGTCGCATTGATCATCAACCGGGCCCCGCTGGAGAAACGGACCTCAGGACGCAAGCCCAGTGTCAGCAGCTTCGAAACCTACGTAAACAACAGTCCCGCGAATCAGGCCATCGCCTCGCTCCGAATGGCGATACTCACCTCCGGCAAGTCCAGGGGCACGGGCATCCTGCTGACCGACTATCGTGATCCGGAGCGCAGCTCGAACATGCTGATGTGGTTACCGAGTCTGCGCAAGATTCGTCGTGTCAATGAACCGGACCCCGGGGATTTCTGGTTCGGCACGACCCTGACCTATGGCGAGCTGGTGCTGCGCAAACCGGAAGATGAGACTCATCAACTGTTGGGCGAGGGGCTGTTCGAGGATTGTCTTGCGGTAATGGAGCTCGAACCCGCGGAGATGAGTCGCTACACCAAGGGGCTGCCGGGTCCCCAGTGTGACCACCGGGGAAAGCCGGTGTATCGGTTGAAGAGCCGTACCAAGTCCAAGGAGTGGTGGTATGACTACCACATCAGCGAGATCGACAAGCACTCGTTTGCCCCTTACCGCACGGTCTATTTCAAGGACGAAAAAAAGATCAAGACAATCACTGTGGATTGGCAGTCTTTCGAGCAAGCGGACCCCCGCATCACCTATCCCCGTTTTATCTACGGGGTACTGCATGAGAACGGCCGGGACAGCATGGTGTATGTGCCGAGGAGCACAATTCAACTGAACGCGGATTTACCGGACAGGTTCTGGTCCGAACTGACCCTTAAAAAGAGGGGGCGATGAGCAGATGGTTGTGGATGGTTTTCTGACTTGAGGCGTGGATGACCCCATTGAAGTGTTTGCGGGTCTATCCCGGAACATGAGTAAAAGTTCCCAGTCATCGTTTTCAGAGTAGATATCGTAGCGGATCAATCCAGGAACAGAAATCCCGCCACATCAACCTTGTTTCGATTGGGTCAGAAACCGGTCAAGCTGGTTGGCGAATGCCTGACGATCACTCTGGTTGAGTGAGGGTGGACCACCGGTATCGACGCCACTGCTGCGTAGCTCCTCCATGAAGTTGCGCATGCTGAGGCGCTGTTTGATGTTGTCTTTGGTGTAGCGCTCCCCCCGGGGATTGATGGCATGTCCGCCCTTCTCTACCACCTCGGCAGCAAGGGGGATGTCGGCAGTGATAACCAGATCGTCCTGCCGCAGCCGTTTGACGATCTCATTATCCGCCACATCGAATCCACCAGGCACCTGGATGCTGGTGACGAATTTTGATGCGGGTGTGCGTAAAGGCTGATTGGCAACCAATATCACAGTTGTTTGAGTTCTGTCTGCTGCACGGAACAGGATCTCCTTGATCACGTTGGGACAGGCGTCGGCGTCGACCCATATCT